>NZ_JBIGIA010000050.1:0-374 GCF_043555975.1 Pelomonas nitida
GATGGGTTTGACTTGGGCGCTGCGCATGCGAACTCCGACGAGTTGATCGGACTGAATATAGGCCAAATACGGTCTACTCGTCCTCCAGCAGCGCCGCCAGCGCGGCGGCGTCCAGCGGTGCGGCCGGGCCGTCGCTTTCCAGCATACCGTCGGCCAGGCCGCGCGTGTCGCGGTGCAGCTCGATGATGCGTTCCTCCACGGAGCCGGCGGTCACCAGCCGGTAGACGGTGACCGGGCGCTGCTGACCCCTGCGGTGGGCGCGGCCGCTGGCCTGGTCTTCGGCGGCGGGGTTCCACCACGGGTCGACGATGAGCACGTAGTCGGCCATCGTCAGGTTCAGGCCGAAACCGCCTGCCTTCAGGCTGATCAGGAAC
>NZ_JBIGIA010000051.1:0-355 GCF_043555975.1 Pelomonas nitida
GCCTGCACGTCGGCGCTCTCCATGCTGGCGATCTGGCTGGTGGTCAGCGAGGCCAGCTGGGCCGAGTTCAGGGCGCCGATCTGACCGCTGGTCAGCGCGTTGAGGTCATCGCTGGCCAGCGTGCTGACCTGGGCGGTGGTCAGCGCGGCGACCTGGGTGCTGCTCAGCGCGGCGACCTGTTCGGAGTTGAGGGCGCCGAGCTGGTCGCTGGTGAGCGAGCGCAGGGCGGTGGTGGACAGGGCCTTGAGGTCGGCGGTCTCGATGGCGACGATCTGGTCGCTGGACAGGCCGGCGACCTGCTTGGTGCCGAGGGCGGCGACCTGGCCGGAGGTGAGCGCGACGATGGCGTCGGTGG
>NZ_JBIGIA010000052.1:0-339 GCF_043555975.1 Pelomonas nitida
CGAAGAAGCCCAGCGGGTAGAAGGTGGTGCGCACCTGGGCCGAGCCGCCGACGACGAAGTTGTTGTTGCCCCACGGGCTGCCCGTCACGCCCACCACGCTCAGGCCGCCGACCGTGCCGCCACTGACTGTGCCGTTGGCGATGATGGCCTGGTCTTCGATGCGCGCCGTGCCCGACACCGAGGAGCCCGGCATCACCGTCGCGTACGGGCCGACATACACGCTCGTGGCCGTGCCGCTGGGCGCGCAGCCGCCGCCGTTGCTGTGGCGAACCGTGCCGCTCGGGCAGGCGTCACGCTGGCCGTTCTGGAAGCCCTGCGGCCAGGCGTTGGCCAGCTCCA
>NZ_JBIGIA010000053.1:0-336 GCF_043555975.1 Pelomonas nitida
CTGCGGATCGTCACACCGGCGTTGTTGACCAGCGTGGTGCCGTTTTCGACCTTGACGGTCGATTCCTGGATCAGCACCTTGATTTCCTTGGCGGCGCCGGCCGAGCGTTGGGCCCGCGCGCGCACTTCGGCCGCCACGACGGCGAAGCCACGACCGTGTTCACCGGCGCGGGCAGCTTCGACCGCCGCGTTCAGCGCCAGGATGTTGGTCTGGAAGGCGATGCCGTAGATGACGCCGATGATGTCGCCGATCTTCTTGGAGCTGGCGCTGATCTCTTCCATGGTCTCGACGACCTGGGACACCACCGTGCCGCCGTTGCTGGCCGCCTGACGGGCC
>NZ_JBIGIA010000054.1:0-317 GCF_043555975.1 Pelomonas nitida
AACGGGTGCGGTTCTACTCGACGGTCGATCTGGTCAACGCACTGGAGCGAGAGAAGGCCGAGGGGCGTGCTGGCCGCATTGCGCTAACGCTGATGCACATGGACCTCGTGATCCTGGACGAACTGGGCTACCTGCCGTTCAGCCAAGCCGGTGGGGCGCTGCTGTTCCACCTGCTCTCCAAGCTCTACGAGCGCACCAGCGTGATGGTCACGACCAACCTGACCTTCGGCGAATGGGCCAGTGTCTTCGGGGACGCCAAGATGACCACGGCGTTGTTGGACAGGCTCACGCATCACTGCCACATCATCGAAACGGGC
>NZ_JBIGIA010000055.1:0-316 GCF_043555975.1 Pelomonas nitida
TCCCGAACAGGACAGTGAAACGAGTCAGCGCCGATGATAGTGCGGATTCCCGTGTGAAAGTAGGTCATCGTCAGGCTATTTACTAAAGCCAACCCCCATCAGTGCAAACTGGTGGGGGTTTTGCTTTTGGGGCAATCGGTGCTGGGAATACGGTAGAACCTCGCCAGTAAACGTACGGGTGTTGCCGCCGACCGAAAACTGACCAGACAAACCGTGTAGCGCCGACTGAATATTGACCAGGGTGACAGACCTACCCTGCTGCATTTTGCGGCAGGGGTATGAAGGGTGATCACCATGGCCATGAAGGGCAAGATTC
>NZ_JBIGIA010000056.1:0-305 GCF_043555975.1 Pelomonas nitida
CACGTCGGCGCTTTCCATCGCGGCGACCTGGGTCGTGGTCAGCGAGGCGACCTGGGCCGTGCCCAGCGCGCGGATCTGGGCGCTGGTGAAGGCATTGAGGTCGTCGCTGGCCAGCGTGCTGACCTGGGCGGTGGTGAGCGCGGCGACCTGCGAGGTGGTCAGCTCGACGACCTGGTCGGAGCTCAGCGCGCCGAGCTGGTCGGAGTTCAGCGCGGTGAGCTGGGCGGTGGTCAGCGAGCGCAGCTGGGCCGAGCCGAGCGCGGCGACGTCGTCGGAGGCCAGCGTGCTGACCTGGGCGGTGGTCA
>NZ_JBIGIA010000057.1:0-304 GCF_043555975.1 Pelomonas nitida
TGAACTGCCTGCGCGCGCAGGCACGCCAGCGCCTGGGCTGAGCGCCGGCCCACCGCTCACTGGGGCGGTTTGCGCTTGAGCAGTGCCAGCAGCACGCAGACCGTCAGCGTGGTGCCGATCAGCACATTGTCCACCCACGGGAAATGCTCGAGCTTGCCGTCCGCGCCGATGGTCACGATGTGCCCCGAGACGAGGGCCGCCAGCCCGCCGGCCAGCTGCTGCAGCGCGGTGTTGACGGCCGTGAACGCGCCGCGCTGCTCGGGCGCGGGAATGCCGGTGACGATGACCTGCCAGGGCACCATGC
>NZ_JBIGIA010000058.1:0-295 GCF_043555975.1 Pelomonas nitida
CTTGTCGTGAATGCCGCCCTTCGGGCCTTCAGGCCCGGGCGGCCAAGCTTTGCGATAGCTTGTCGTGAATGCCGCCCATCGGGACGTCAGGCCCGGGCGGCCAAGCTTTGCGATAGCTTGTCGTGAATGCCGCCCATCGGGCCTTCAGGCCCGGGCGGCCAAGCTTTGCGATAGCTTGTCGTGAATGCCGCCCTTCGGGCCGTCAGGCCCGGGCGGCCAAGCTTTGCGATAGCTTGTCGTGAATGCCGCCCTTCGGGCCTTCAGGCCCGGGCGGCCAAGCTATGCGATCGCATGG
>NZ_JBIGIA010000059.1:0-293 GCF_043555975.1 Pelomonas nitida
AACAGTTGCGCGGAGTCAGAAGTCGAAGCGAGCTGCGCTCGCGCCCTCAAGCTCTTACGCTGCTCGGCGGTGCTAAAGGGGGCAAGACGAATACCTCGCGGCAGCCGGCTTCCGGGTTTGGCTGTTGGCTGTTCCGGGGTTCCCCTTTGGAGGAGCCGAGAAGCACAGGAGCCCCGGGCGCGAGCGCAGCGAGCCTCAAGCTCTGACTTCGCGCCGCCTGTTTGAACGCAGCGTAGCGAAGTGAGTTCGGCGCGGCCCTGGGCTTCGAGCATCGCAGGGGACCCCTTCGCGCA
>NZ_JBIGIA010000005.1:0-142755 GCF_043555975.1 Pelomonas nitida
GCCCTGGCCGCACTTCGCATCAAGAAACCGACCATCGACACCCAACTGACCCTGCTGTAGTGGCAATTCCGAAGGGCCAGCCTATACGGATCAGGCACTTACGGCGGTTGGTGTCGAACTCGGGGGCGCCGGTCACTTTGGGCACGACCTCGATGCCCATCGGGCGCGGGCCGGTGCTGGCCACGCGCGTGAGCGTGGGCAGCATGGCTTCAGTCAACGCCGGGTCGTTGTGCGTGACGGGGTAGTTCTTCGTGATGCAGACCTGGCAGCTCGCGCGCGACGCGGTGGCGATGCCCTCGGCCAGCTGCGTGACGCGCGCGTGGATGTCGTCGCGCATGCCCTCGTCGAAGCTGCGGATGGTGCCGCGCATCTCGACGGCATCCGGAATGATGTTCTCGCGCACGCCACCCCTGATGGCGCCGATGGTGACGACGGCCGGCTCGCGGTTGAGGTCCAGCGTGCGGCTGACGATGGTTTGCAGGCCCAGCACGATCTGCGCCGACGTGACGATGGGGTCCACGCCCAGCCACGGCGCTGCGCCATGCGTCTGCTTGCCGCGCACGGTGATCTTGAGCCGGTCGCTGCTCGCCATCGTCGGACCCGGCCGGTAGCCGATGACGCCGACCGGCTGGCGCGACGTGACGTGCAGGCCGAAGATGGCGCTGGGCGTGGGGTGCTCCAGCACGCCCTCCTTGATCATCAGCGCTGCCCCGCCCTCCTCGCCCTCGGGCGGCATCTCCTCGGCGGGCTGGAAGATGAACTTCACGCTGCCCGGAATCCGCTCCCGCAGCCCGGCCAGGATGCTGGCCACGCCCATCAGGATGGCGACGTGGCAGTCGTGTCCGCAGGCATGCATGACGCCCACCTCCTCGCCGTTCCACACCGCACGCGCCTTGGAGGCGAAGGGCAGGTCCACGGCCTCGGTGACGGGCAGCCCGTCCATGTCGGCGCGCAGCGCGACCACGCCGCCGGGCTTACCGCCCTTGAGCAGCCCGACGACGCCGGTGTGCGCCACGCCCGTCTTGACCTCGTCGAAGCCCAGCGAGCGCAGGTGCTCGGCGACGATGCTGGCAGTGCGGAATTCCCGGTTGCCCAGCTCGGGATGCTGGTGCAGGTCGCGGCGCCAGGCGATGACCTGGGATTCGAGAGCGGCGGCTGCGGCGTCGATGCGGTCGGTGAGGTTCATGCAAAGGCCCGAAGAAGTGCTGCGCAAGTATGGCGGCAGGCGGCTGCGCCCAAGCAACGGCAGCACCCGCTGAGACAACGTCTGTGCCGCGCAAGGCAAGTCCCACGTACCTCGCGAGATATCCGGGCTAGAGCGCTCGCGCAGGAAGCTTGGTCAAGTCCTGGCACCCCATGAGCCGCCGCAGCCGGCGCTTGAAGTCCAGCCACTGCTTGGTGCGTGAGCGGTCGATGCGCTTCACGTCGATCAGCGACAGGCCATCGCCACAGCCGTTGAGCGTGTGCAGACCAGCGACGTGCGTCGTGCTGACGAGGTCGCCCGTCAGGCGCTCGACACCGGCCTCGAGCACCACACGCTCGGGCGTCAGCGACGTGAAACGCAGCAACCGGGTGGCGCTGCCATAGCCAGTGGCGCTGTCCTGCACCGGCAGCGTCAGCACGCCGTCACGGCCCACGAAGGGCCGGCCGGCCGGGCGGGCGCCGTCGCGGCTGACACGCACCGGGTTACTCGCCAGCGGCGTCCACGGGCCGATCAGCCGGGGTGCGTGCGCCACATGCAGCTCACGCTGGTCGCGCGCGCCCGGGCCCACCAGCGCATAGAACATCCACCAGCGCCCGCCGTGCTCGACAAGCGATGCATCGGCAACGGGCTGCCCGGTGAGCAGGGCCGATTCGCGCACCCAGCGGTCGAGTGACGCGTCGGTCGCGCGGTAGAGCGCGACCTCGCCGGCCTGGAAGCTCTCCGGCACCATCCAGGTCTGGCCGCCGTGCTCGAAGACTTGCGGGTAGGACAGGTGAAATGGCTTGTCCAGCACCGTGACCTGGCCGCGCCAGCGCAGGTCGGCCAGCGCAAACTCGTGGCGCTCGATGTTGGCGCGCTTGATGCGGTAGTCGAAGGCCTCGACGAAGACGTGCAGCGCGTCGCCGCGCACGAGGCCGAAGGGATCGGCCAGGTAGCGCCAGTGGCCGGCGTCGGGCAGCCAGGTGATGCGCTCGCGCGCGGCACGCAAGGTGGCAGCGTCGACATCCTGAACCGTGACCGGAACGATGCCGACCTGCCAGAAGTCGGTGCGGGGGCGTTTGAACATGCAGGAATAGGGGCTGCCGCAGCTGAGCAGCCGCGCGATGGACCATCAAATGAACAAGCCGCCACGCGGCGGCCTGCATTCTCAACGCAAGGGCTGGGCCGGCCTCACCGGCGTTGCCGCCATAGCACGCGGCCGTCAGGCGGCGACGGCGGTCTTGTCTTCATCCAGCATCGGTGCCCGTGCCGTGCGGTGGGCCATGACATCGCGGTAAAACCCGAGCGTCCGCGCCACGGCGTTGCCGCGGTCATAGGCGGCTGTTGCATAGCTCACGGTGCGTGCCTCGCGGGGCAGCGGGCGCAGGCGAGCCAGCTCTTCGTCGATGGCCCGGCCCAGCTGATCCGCGTCGCCTACCGGCACGAGCCGCGCGGGCTGCCCCAGCAGCATCTCCTGCGGCCCCTGGGTGGCGGTGGACAGCACGGGCCGGCCGGCACGCATGGCTTCCAGGATGGCGAGCGGGAAGGCTTCCTCGCGAGACGGCGACACGAAGAGGTCAAACGACTGCAGCGCCTCGTCGACGTCGGTCCGGTAGCCCAGCAGCCGGATGCGAGCATCGCCCGCCGCCATCGCCTGCAGGCGATCCGCGTCGGGACCCTCGCCCAGGATGGCCAGCACCGCGTCGGCCGGCGCATGGGCCTTGAAACCCTGGATCAGCAGGTCCATGCCCTTGCTGCTGTGCAGCCGGCCCACGCTGCCAACCAGCAACTGCTCGGGCTGCAGGGCCAGCTCGGCGCGCAGATCGGTCCGGCAGGCGGTGGCCTCACGCTCCGGCGCCCAGTTGTAGATGACGCTGGCCAGCTGCCGCGACTTCGGCAGCCCGTCATGCTGGGCGCGATTCACGCAGATGAGCCCGTCCAGTTCGGCATGGTGATGGGCCTTGTAGCCGACGTGCAGCGTGCCGATGCGTGCCACATCGCACGACCGGGCAACGGCCTTGCACGCGGGGCCGAGGTGGCCATGGCAGACATCGGCCCGCAGGCGGCGCACCAGCGACGCGACGCGCCAGCCACGCATCAACGGCAGCTTGAGGCCATGGAAGGTCACGGCGGCGCTCAAGGCGCCCGCCACGGCAGACCCGGCAGAGCCGATGACATGGACTCGATGGCCGAGTGCCGCCTGGGCGTTGGCGAGATCGATGCAATGCCGTTCGCCGCCGGCAATGCGCGATGAGAAGACGACATGGACCAGGGTCAACGGCTCGAACGGGAGAGGCATGGCAGCTTTTGATAACGATTCGAATACGCGGGAAGCATTAAAAACTTTACGTAGCGACACATTCAGAAACCTGTCAGTTCCCCTCGGTTGCGCGTACAGGCCTGTGGGCGCCTTGCTCAGATAACGCGCCATGCCGCGCAAGCTGCGTCGATGCCCGCGGCGTCGCTGACCTCGATCGACGGCCAGCGCATCACAAGCCTGTGGCGCGGCGGGCACAACAGCCACGCCACAGCCCCAGGCAGGATGGCACGCGGGCTCCCGCGAAACTGAGGGGCAGCTTTCGCCCGCCCGACATCTGCATGACAGCGCCACGTGAACAAAGCCGCGCTGTCCGCCCGACGCGGCCGCTCGGCGCAGAAAAGCGGGGCGGTCCGCGTCCTTTTCAACGGCTTCGCAGGCTCAAGGGTCCGCAGAATTTGCCGAGTGAAGACCCTGCAAGCCCTCCTCCTCAGCCTCGCCGTCGTGCTGGCGCCGATTTCCCATGCCGCCCGCATCAAGGAAGTCGCGGCCGTGGCCGGCGTGCGCTCCAACCCGCTGACGGGCTACGGCCTGGTCGTGGGTCTGGACGGCACCGGCGACCAGACCACGCAGGCGCCCTTCACCGGCCAGAGCCTCACAGCCATGCTGCAGCAGTTCGGCGTGCTGCTGCCCCAGGGCGTGACCATGCAGCCTCGCAACATCGCCGCCGTCATGGTGACGGCCTCGCTGCCGCCTTTCGCGCAGCCCGGCCAGCAGCTCGACATCAATGTCTCGTCCATCGGCAATGCCAAGAGCCTGCGTGGCGGCACGCTGATCGCGACGCCACTGCGCGGCGCGGACGGGCAGATCTACGCCATCGCACAAGGCAACCTGGTCGTCGGCGGTGCCGGTGCCTCGGCCGGCGGTTCCAAGGTGCAGATCAACCACCTGAGCGCAGGGCGCATCCCGTCCGGCGCGCTGGTCGAGCGCTCCGTGCCCACGCCGCTGGCCCAGGGCGACATCCTGCAGTTGGACCTCAACAGCAGCGACTACACCACGGCCCGCGCCGTCGCGCAGGCCATCAACAAGGCCAAGGGCGCGGGCACGGCCCAGGCCATGGACGGCCGCGTCGTGCGGGTGAAGGCGCCGACGGCGCCCGATGAGCGCGTCGCATTCCTGGCCGACGTCGAGAACCTGCCGGTGGACCTGGCGCCCGCCGCCGCCCGCGTCGTCATCAACGCCCGCACCGGCTCCATCGTCATGAACCAGGCGGTCACGCTGTCGTCCTGCGCGGTCGCCCACGGCAACCTGTCCGTGACCATCAGCTCGACGCCGGTGATCAGCCAGCCCAACGCGCTGTCTGGCGGGCAGACCACGGTGGCCGAAAAGGCCGACATCGCCATCCGCCAGGATCCCGGCAGCCTCATCCAGCTGCCCGCCGGCGCGCGGCTGTCGGACGTCGTCAAGGCGCTGAATTCGCTCGGCGCCACGCCCCAGGATCTGCTCGCGATCCTGCAGGCGATGAAGAGTGCGGGCGCCCTCAACGCCGAGCTCGAGGTGATCTGATGAAAGCCAACCGCCCCTCGCCCAGCCACGCCCCGCTGAACGCGGGCATGTCTTGTCGGTCCCCCGGGGGGACGACGATTGGCCGGGCCTCGAGCCCAGCCGAAATCGCCCGACGGTCCGGCTTGGGGGCGGCCCGGCGCTCGGCCCGACACCACGCGATGGACCACTGACATGGCCAGCAGCTTTCAATCCATCTCCGGTCAGAGCCTCGGGAGCCTCGACGCGCTCAAGGCCCAGGCCTCGCGTGACCCCAAGGGCACGATCCGCGAAACCGCCAAGCAGTTCGAGTCGCTGTTCATGCAGGAAGTGATGAAGAGCATGCGGGCGTCCACGCTGTCCAGCGGCATGCTGGACAACAGCGCGACGCAGCTCGGCACCGAGATGCTGGACACGCAGTTCGCCGGCAAGATGTCCGGCCTGCCGGGTGGGCTGTCAGACGCCATCCAGAAGCAGCTGCAACGCCAGATGGGCGTCAAGGATCTCTCGCCAGAAAGCGTGCAGAAGGCCAGCCAGACGACGCTGGCCCAGGCCTTGCCCGCGCTGGCGACCAAGGGCATCCCCAACCATGTGCAGAGCTTCATCCAGAAGCACGACGCCGCCGCCCGCGCCGCGTCGGCGGCCACGGGCATTCCGGCCAGCTTCATGGTCGCGCAGGCTGCGCACGAAAGCGGCTGGGGCAAGCGCGAGATCACCGGCGCGGATGGCACCAAGAGCCACAACGTGTTCGGCATCAAGGCCACGCCGGGCTGGACGGGCAAGACGGTGGACGTGCAGACGACCGAGGTCATCAACGGTCAGGCCCACAAGGTGGTGGCCAAGTTCCGCGCCTACGGCAGCTACGACGAGGCCTTCAAGGACTACGCCCGGTTGCTCGGCAGCAACGACCGCTACGCCAAGGTCGTGGCCGAAGCCCAGAGCGGCAACGCCGCCGGCTTCGCCCGCGGCCTGCAGCAGGCCGGCTACGCGACCGACCCGGCCTATGCCGAGAAGATCGCCAAGACCATTCAAACCACCCAGCGTGTGCAAAGCACGCTGATGGCCTGAGGACGCGCGCTCATGGCTGGTCTCCTGACCCTCGGCGCCCGTGCGATGTTCGCCAACCAGGCGGCATTGCAGACCATCGGCCAGAACATCGCCAACGCGAACACGGCCGGCTATTCGCGCCAGTCCGTCGTGCTGACGACGTCGCCGGGGCAGTTCACCGGCGCAGGCTTCTTCGGCAAGGGGGTGGACGTCGAGACCGTCGTGCGCTCGCACAACGAGTTCCTGACCAAGGAGGCCGTGAGCGCCAAGTCCACCGCCTCCGCCGACGCCACGCGCGCCGAGCAGCTCAGCCGCATGGAGAAGATCTTCGCCACCGGCACCGACGGCCTGGGCTACGCGGCCAGCCAGTTCCTCAACGCCATGGTCGACGTGACCAGCCGGCCCAACGACCCGTCCGCGCGCCAGGTGGCGCTGGGCCGTGCCTCGGAGCTGGCCACGCGCTTCTCCAATGCCGGCCAGCAGGTCACCGATCTGCAGGCCGGCGTCGTCAGCGACCTCAAGGCCTCGGTCACCGTCGTCAACCAGCTCGCGCAGCAGATCGCCAACGCCAACGACCAGATCGCCAAGACCCGCGGCAGCGGCCACACGCCCAACGACTTGCTGGACCAGCGCGAAAAGCTGATCTCGCAAATGGGCGAATACATCGCCGTCACGACCGTTCCGGCCGACGACGGCACGGTGGGCGTCTTCATCGGCGGTGGCCAGCGCCTGGTGCTGGGCAACCAGGCATCGGCGCTGCAGGTCACGGCCGATGCGTACGACCCGCAGCGTGCCGTGCTGTCGCTGAAGGAAGGCAACATCAACCGTGCGCTGGACGAGAGCGTGCTGACCGGTGGCTCCATGAGCGCGCTGCTGAGCTTCCAGAACCACGACCTGCAAGACGCCCGCAACATGCTCGGGCAGCTGGCGGCCGCCATCGGCACACGCGTCAACGACCAAAACGCCCTCGGGCTGGACCTGTCCAACCCGCCGGGCCAGGGGGCCGCCATCTTCAACGTGGCGACGCCGCGCACGCTGCCCGCCGCCACCAATGCGCGTGACGCCAACGGCGCCTTCGTCAGCGGCGTGCAGGCCAGCATCGTCGACGCCGGCCAGCTGCAAGCCAGCAGCTACATGCTCACCTCCGACTCGGCAGGCAGCTACCAGCTGACCCGGCTGTCCGACGGGCTGGTGCGCTCGGTCAACGACGGCGACACGATCGACGGCTTCCAGGTCAGCTTCACGCCGTCGGCCCCGGCCGCGGGCGAGAGCTTCCTCATCGAGCCCGTGGGGGCCGCCGCGACCGAGATGCGCCGCGTGCTCGACAACCCCAACGGCATCGCGGCCGCGTCCCCGCTGACGGCCTCCACGCTCGCCACCAACAACGGCACACTGACCATCGACAGCATCTATGCCGTCAACCGCACGATGGACACGGCCAACGCGCCCATCAGCATCGAGTTCGGCGACCCCGACCCCGCCAACAGCGCCAACGTCCAGTACACGCTGACGCTGGCCGACGGCACGGTCATGAACGGCATCTGGAGCGCCGGCAAGCCCATCGGCAACGACCCGGCCGCCGGCATCGACCTCGGCTTCGAGCTGCGCACCAATGGCGTGCCGCGCAAGGGCGACAAGCTGACGCTGGACAAGACCACCTACACCGCCACCAACAACGGCAACGCCAAGGCCTTCCTGAACATCCAGACGGAAGCCTTCATCGGCCGCCAGGTGCTGACCGACGGCTCCATCACGGCTGGCTCGACGATCAGCGACGCCTACGCGGCCTCGATGAGCGAGGTGGGCGCACGCGTGCAGAGCGCAACCTATCTGTCGGGCGTCTCCACCACGGTGGCGACCAACGCCGAAGCCAACCGCGCCGGGCAGGCCGGCGTCAACCTCGACGAAGAAGCCTCGCGCCTGATGCAGTTCCAGCAGAGCTACCAGGCCGCGGCCAAGGTGCTGCAGACGGCACAGACGCTGTTCGACGAACTGATGCGCATCGCCGCCCGATGAGACACCCCGCACACCGCACCACCGACCGGGCCGCTGACACCGCACGCCGCCAACGTGCAGCCCTCGCCGATTTCCCCCGGGAGCGCTCATGAGACTCTCCACCGCCAATCTCTACGACACCTCCATTGCCAACCTGCAACGGCGCCAGAACGCCCTGCAGCAGCAGCAGGAACAACTCACGTCCGGCAAGCGCGTCGCCCAGGCCAGCGACGACCCGACCGGCGCGGCACGCGCGGAGCGGGCGCTGGCCACCATCGGCCGCGTCGACGCCAACCAGCGCGCGCTGGAGGCCAGCCGCAACAGCATGACGCTGGCCGAATCGGCGCTGGGCGACGCGGGCGAACTGCTGCAGCAGGCCCGCGAGACGCTGGTCGCCGCTGGCAACGGCAGCTATTCCGATGCCGAGCGCAAGGGCCTGGCCAACAAGCTGCAAGGCCTGCGCGACCAGCTGCTGGCCATCGCCAACCGCGCCGACGGCGCGGGCGGCTACCTGTTCTCGGGCCAGGGCTCGTCCAGCCCGCCCTTCCTGGACCAGGCCGGCGGCGTGGCCTATGTCGGCGTCGGCGGGCAGATCCAGACCGGCAACATGGAAAACTTCCAGCTCACCGTGGACGGGCGCTCGGCCTGGGAGCAGGCCGCCAGCGGCAACGGCAGTTTCGAGACGGCGCCCAGCGCCATCGTCACCGACCCCGTCACCGGCGCACCCAGCGTGCAGTTGATCGACCCCGGTGCCACCGCAGCCAACGGCGGCGTGCCGGTGCCGCTGGTCAACGCCAACACCGGCCAGGCCGCTTCAGGCTGGATCGACAGCGGCCGCGTCACGGACCCCTCGCTGCTGACCGGGCACAACTACCGGCTGGATGTGACCGGCACGGCGCCCAGCCAGACCTACACGCTGACGGACCAGGACCTCGGCAGCATCGTCTCCGCCGGCGCCTTCAAGGTCGGCGAGGCCATCGTCGCCGATGGCATGGCGCTCACCGTCACCGGCAAGCCCGCCGACGGCGACGCCTTCGCCGTGGCCGGCTCGCAGCGCAGCCTCAAGCTCTTCGACGCGCTCGACAAAGCCATCGTCGACCTCAACACGCCGCTGCGCACACCCACCCAGGTCAGCCAGGGCAATGCGTCCGCCGTGCGGGACATCGATGCCGCCATGGGCAACCTGCAAAGCGTCCGCACCCAGGTCGGCGAGCAGCTCAACAACCTCGATGGCACCGAGACGCGCCTGGCGGCACTGAAGCAGTACAGCACCGAGGAGCGGAGCGCCGCCGAAGACCTGGACATGGTGCAGGGCATCTCCGATTTCCAGAACCAGCAGACCGGCTACGACACCGCGCTGAAGACCTACGCGATGGTGCAGAAGATGTCGTTGTTCCAATACCTCACCTGATCGACCGTCCACGACGGGGCCATCGCCCGGGCGGCTACGGCCCGGGACGGCGCGGTTAGGGCCGATCGCCCGATGAAGACGGGTGCGACCGCCGCACGGTGAACAATGCCCAGGCAGCGCTTGCAAGGGTGGCTGGCGTGAAGCTGTCACGAATTGGCGGCACGGGCAGCGAGGCGGCATGGCAGACTGCCACTTTCCCTGCCAGACCCTGCGTCGCGAAATGTCCGACAACACCCCCGCCGCCCTCGATCACGCCATCCTGCCCGGTGTCGCCCTTGGCTACGCCCCGGTCATCGACCGCCAGCATGGCATTGCCGGGACGCGGCTCACCCTGGTGCCACTGCGCCCAGACGCGCGCATCGACCAGGCCGAACTGCTGGCCGCGCTCGCCGCCACCTGGCCCAAGGGCGGCATCGTGCTGAGCCCGCAAGGCGAAACCCTGTTGGGCGCCGTGCTGGCCCAGCCGCCCGCGCAGCCGATGCAGATCGAAGTGCCGGCCTTCATGGCCGCCGATCCCGCGCTCGCCGACGCTATCGCTGCGCTCAAGGGCACCGGCCACCGCGGCCTGCTCAAGGGCCTGCCCAGCGCACCGCTGCCGGCGCCCGTCGCCGCGATGTTCAAGCAGATTGCACTGGAACCCGGCCAGAGCGCGCCGGCCGGCATCGAGCACGTCTGCGCCGGTGTCCGCGGCGCCGACGCCGTCGCAGCCGCCTTCAAGGCCGGCGCAGCCGCCGTCATCGGCTGGCCCATGGACGGCCCCTACGAAGCCAGCGATGGCGCCAAGACCGAGATCGCCGGCGACCTGCAGGTCATCATGGAGCTGATCTCGCGCGTGGACGAGGGCGAAGACGTCGAGCGCCTGGAGCAAACGCTCAAGCGCGACCCCAGCCTGGCGTTCAAGCTGCTGCGCTACATGAACTCCGCCGCCTTCGGCCTGCCCGTGGAGGTGTCGAGCTTCCGCCACGCCATCATGCTGCTGGGCTACGCCCGCCTGAAGCGCTGGCTGGCGCTGCTGCTGACGACGGCCAGCAGCGATCACGCCATGCGGCCCATCATGTACGGCGCGGTGCGCCGCGGCTTGCTGATGGAAGAGCTGGCGGCCGGCATGAACGACCGCGAGCAGCGCGACGAGATGTTCATCTGCGGCCTGTTCTCGCTGCTGGACCACATGCTCAAGCAGCCGTTCGACAAGCTGCTGCAGAGCATTCCCGTGCCCGAGCGCGTGCGCCAGGCGCTGGTGGACGGCACGGGGCCCTTCCTGCCCTATCTGCAACTGGTGCAGGCCATCGAGTCGGAATCGGTGTTCGACTACCGTGACTGCACGGAAGCACTGATGCTCGGTGCCGGCGAGGTGAATGCCTGCGTGCTGCGCGCGCTGCACAAGGCCGCCCAGCTCGAGTGACGCTTGCGCCTCTCGCCCCTCCTCGCACCACCCGCGGCATACAGCCGCGAGCTGCCTCAAGCGGGCCGGCTTGGGGCAGCCCGGCGCTCGGCCGGACAGGCGCGGCGGCACCCGATGCCTGACGCGCATCTGCCCGCCTGCTGAACGATGTTCGGCCCACCCGCCTCTGCCGCGCTGCAGGACCTGGTCGGCGATCCGGTACTGACGCTGCGCGCAGACCTCTCCGTGCTGCGCGCCAACCCGGCCGCACGGGAATGGCTGGGGGGCAACGCGGCGGACGGCTGGCGACTGCTGCGCCGGGCGGCCGGCGCCCGGCTGGAGACCTGGTTGCGCGAGGCGGCCCTGGCCATCGAGGCCGACCGGCCCGCCCCGCCGGCCCCGCCGCTCAAACTCCCCGACGGGCAACGGGCCACGCTGCGGCTGCTGCGTGACCGCCCCAACTGGCTGCTGCACGCACGGTTGAGCGCCGCTGACGCAGCGGAGCCGCCGCTGGCCGAATGGCTGGCGCTGTCGCCGCAACCCGCCGCACTGGCCGACGCCGGCAGTGGCGCCCTGCTGCAGCGCAATGCCGCCTTCGACGCGCTGTGCCCGGGTTCGCCACGCTACCTGCACGAGCTGCCCGATCTGCTGCAGGCACTGCTGGGCTGGCACTGCGGCGCACCGCTGCCGGCGCTGGCTGCCCAGCAGCAGCAAGACCCGCCGCTGGTGACCGAGACCGAGTTCGTCGATGCACAAGGGGGCCAGCGCTGGCTGCAGGCACGGCTGCGCCTGTGGCGCCACGCGGGTCGCGCGCTGCTGCTGATGCAGCTGGAAGACCACAGCATCCAGCACGAGCGCGACCTCGCCCACCATCAGCTGGATGCCCTCATGGACACCGCCGCCGTGGGGTTGGCGACCTTCCAGCCCGAAGCCGGTTGGGTCAAGACTCACCGCAAGGGTTCGCCCTTCAAGACGGGTGGCAAGCAACCGGTCGCATCGCTGCAGGGCATCAGCCGCGACATCGTGGAGCCCGCGTCACTGCCTGAATACGAACGGCTGCAACGCGCGCTGAAGAAGGGCGACGGCGTCGAGGTGCGCTACGCGGTGCGCCACCCCGAGCTCGGGCGGCGCTGGCTGCTGACGCGCGTGGCGCCGGGCCTGCTGGCGGGCGGGCGGCGCTCCACGTCCGTCGTGACGCTGGACGTGACCGCCCAGGCCCAGGCCGAGAACGCCCTGCTGCTGCGCGCCGAAAGCGAGCGCGCAGTGCTCGACTCGGTGCTCGTGGGCATCGTCACCGTCGGGCCGGACGGCATCGAATGGATGAATCGCTCCGCACGGCGCATGTTCAGCTGCGAACTCGACGACGTGCTGAGCCAGCCCATGGGCGTGCTCGCCCCCGAGGACGACGGCCACGTCTTCCATGGCGAGCCCGGCAGCGAGGTGTTCGAGTGCCGGCTGCGCGGCCGGGACGGTCGCGTGTTCTGGGTCATCGGCAATGCCGTGCAGACGCCGCGCGAGAACGGCCAGCTGCAGACCACCTATGCGCTGCTGGACATCGACCGCCGCCGCCAGGCCGAGGCGCAGAGCCGGCTCGCGCAGGCCTCGCTGGCCCGCATCATCGAAGGCGCGCCGCTGGCCATCACGCTGCACGAGGCGTCGAGCCTGCGTATCGTCCAGCTCAACCATGTGGCCGCAACGCTGGCCGCCCAGCCCGAGAGCGCGCTACTGGGGGGCACGCCCGTGGAACTGTTCGGCCCCGAACAGGGCGCGCGCGTCGTCGCCGACATGCGCGAGGCCCTCGTCTCACAGACCGTCGTGCAGCGCGAATACCAGGTGCAGGCCGGCCCCGCCACGCGCATCTGGGACGCGCGGCTGCTGCACCTGGCCGCCGGCCATGACACGCCCGAACTGCTGCTGTTCGTCGCCAGCGACGTGACCGAGCAGCGCGCCGCCGAGCAGGCACGCCTGCAGGCCGCCATCTCGCAGCGCGAGCTGCTCGTGCGCGAGGTGCACCACCGCATCAAGAACAACCTGCAGGGCGTGGCGGGCCTGCTGCAGCAGATCGCCGCGCGCCGCCCGGAAGTGGCCCCCGTGCTGAAGGAAGCCGTGGGCCAGGTGCAGGCCATCGCGCAGGTCTACGGCCTGCAGGTGGGCGCGACCGGGCCGCTGGTGCTCAAGCGCGTGTTTGACGCGATCGTCGGCTCCGTGCAACGCATGCAGGGGCGCGTCATCACGACCGCCGCCGAAGGCGGCGCACTGCTGGAGGACTGGCGTCTGGCCGAAGCCGAAGCCATCCCCATCGCACTGAGCCTCAACGAGTTGCTGGGCAACGCGCTGAAGCATTCCAACGATGCACAGGTGCGCTGCCAGCTCATCTGCGACCCGCGCGGCGTCGTCGTCGAGATCGCCAACCCGGGCCGGCTGCCGCCCGGTTTCCAGCTGCAAAACGTCAGGAGCGGCGTGTCGGGGCTGGGCCTGGTGCGCGCGCTGCTGCCGCGCCGCAGCGCCAGCCTCAGCCTGGCGCAGCAGGGAGACGACGTGCTTTGCCGTCTGGAATTGATCCCGCCAAGCGTGGTTCACAATCCAGCCATAAAACCAGGTTCTTGAATGGTCGAGCGAGGGACACGGTGAGCAAGGGCAAGATCTTGGTCGTCGACGACGACCGTCTGGTATTGGCGACACTGAGCTACGGCCTGACCCAGGCCGGTTTCGACGTCATCGACGCGGACAACGGCGACGACGCCATCCTGCTGGCCCGTGAGCACCGCCCGCAGCTGGCCCTGCTGGACATCCGCATGGAAGGCCTGACCGGTTTCGACGTCGCCGCCTACCTGCGCGAGTTCCTGCAGACGCCGTTCATGTTCCTGTCCGCCTTCACCGACGAGGCCACCGTGGCCAAGGTCAAGGAACTCGGCGCCGTGGCCTACCTCGTCAAGCCGCTGGACATCTCGCAGATCGTGCCCGCCGTGGAAGCCGCCTTCGCGCACTCGGCCGCCACCGCACCGGCAACGGCTGCGCCGACCGATGCATTCCAGGCGCCGTCGGAGCTGCCTCCGCTGGACGCCACGGCCCTTGCCGTCGGCGTGTTGATGCACCGCTACTCGCTTGCGCGAGACGAAGCGCTGACGCGGCTCATGGGCCTGGCGGCGGCCGACGGGCACAGCCTGCCGGAGCAGGCGCGGCGCATCGTCGACGCGATCGAACTGCTGGCCCGGCCGGCACAACGCTGACCGACGCGGCCGTCGTGCCGCGAGCCTCGCCGGCCCCTCGAGGCATCAGTTCAAGGTGAAGTAGAAGCGCGCGCCTTCACCCACCGCTGACTCGGCCCAGATGTCGCCGCCATGCCGGCGCACGATGCGGCGCACCAGCGCCAACCCGACACCGGTGCCCTGGAAGTCGCTGGCGCTGTGCAGGCGCTGGAAGACGCCGAAGAGGCGCTCGGCGAAACGCATGTCAAAGCCGGCCCCGTTGTCCTGCACGACGAAAACGCGCCGCCCTCCCTGCTCCAGGCTCGCAAAGCGAATGCGTGTGCAGTCGCCCTTGGCGCTGTATTTCCACGCGTTGCCCAGCAGGTTCTCCAGCACCATGCGCAGCAGCGTCGGGTCGCCCTGCACCGTCAGCCCCGGCTCGACGTCCAGCTCCAGCTCCCGCTGGGGCGCCGCACGACGCAGCTCCTCCATGATGTATGCCGCCTGCTGTGACAGGTTGACCGGCTGACGCGCCAGCGGCCGCGTGGACAACTGACTCAGCGACAGCAGGGCGTCGATCATGCTGTTCATGCGCGCGGCGGCGCTCATGACGCGATCGAGGTGATCATTGCCGACGCGGTCGAGCCGGCTGCCGTAGTCTTCCTTCAGGATGCGCGCAAACCCCTCCACCACGCGCAGCGGTGCGCGTAGGTCGTGCGAGACGCTGTAGCTGAACGACTCCTGCTCGGCGGCCAGATCCGGTGACGGCAGCGCCGCCTGCGCCGCACCCGGCGTGTCCGGCGGCCTGGCCGTGCCGACGTAGCCGGCAAAGTGGCCCTGGGCGTCGATGCAAGGCAGCCCACGCAAGGACCAGCTCACCTCACCGTCTGCGCCGCACAGCTGCAGTTCGGCGATGGGCTGGTGGGCGTCCAGCCGCTCGCGCAACTGCACCGTCGCGGCCTGGGCCGGCGCGAAACGCTCCCACAAACGCTGCGTGCTGGCGCCGGCGCCCACCCAGTTCGAGGACGGCGCGCCTTGCGGGGCCTGCCAGCGCACCAGCCGGTGCGTCGCATCGGTGGCCCATTGCCAGTCGCGCTGCAGCTGGGCCTGCAGATGCAGCTGCAGCCGCGCCTCGCGCAGTTGCTCGGACAGCCGCTGCCGGGTCAGCCGCACGCCGGCATGCCAGCCCAGCGCCGCAGCCACCAGCACCATGACACCCGTGAAGAATGCCGTCAGCACGAGAGCCGCGTGCACCAGCCCGACCTCGCCGCCCCACACCCGCATCAAGGCGAGCAGCACCAGCGTTCCGAGCAACAGCAGCAACAGCGCCGCGCCGCCCAGCGCCAGGATCAGCAGCCGCATCGGCATCCGCCGCTCCAGGCGGCGCGATGGCGCGCTGTCGTCGCTGAGGCTGTTCATGGCGGTCATTGTAGGCAGCGCATCTCCCATGCCAGACTCCCTCGCGCTCTGTTGCGCGCCCTGGAAAACTGTGCATTTCTTCGCGCCAACACCCCCTGCGGCCCAAGCTACATTTGCGGGAATGCCCCCAGCCCGCCGCACATGACTGCTCCATCGCCTGCCGCCCTGCTCGATCCCGAGGCGATCAAGCGTCTGCGCGAGCTCGACCCGAGCGGCAACAACAAGCTGCTGGAGCGCGTTGTCGCGGCCTTCGCCAGCTCACTGGAGCGGCTGATGCCCGAGCTCGAGCGGGCCCGGGAAGGCGACACGCTGGATCTCACGGTCATCCGCCATGTCAGCCACACCTTGAAGTCTTCGTCGGCCAGCCTGGGCGCCGTTGCGCTATCAGCCCGTTGCGCAGACATCGAAACAATGGCCCGCGAGGGTCGTCATACCGGCCTCTCCGAGCAGTTGGACGCTATGCTTGCGGACATCCAACAGGTGCAAACGGCCCTGGCCGCGCTGCTCTGAGACGCTGTGAACAAGCCGATCACGCTCGCCCGACCTGCCTCAACGCCGCCCCGCAGCGCTGCAGACGCTCGTTCCTGCCTGCGTTGTGGTGCGATCAAGCACCCAGATCGGCAACCGCGCGGCGTCGCGCGGCGCCTCCACCGCTTCTGAACCCCGCCTCATGGTGTCCACCGGTCAAGACATCGACGATCTGCCGCCCCGCCCGCGCGTGCTGCTGGTCGACGACGACGAGGTCAACCTGCTGCTGACCGCCGCCGCGCTGCGCGAGCGCGGGTTCGAGGTGACCGAGTCGCCCAGCGGCACCGACGCGCTCGCCAAGCTGTCCGTGCGCGCGCCCGACGTCGTCGTGCTCGATGCGCTGATGCCCGAACTCGACGGGTTCGAGACCTGTGCGCTGCTGCGCGCCACACCCGGCTTCGAGTCGCTGCCCGTGCTGATGCTCACGGGGCTCGACGATGAGGCCTCGATCAACCGCGCCTACCAGGCAGGTGCCACGGACTTCTTCGTCAAGTCGCCGCAATGGAGCCTGCTCGACGGCCGGCTGCGCTACCTGCTGCGCAGCTCGCGCACGCGCCATGAGCTCGAACGCAGCAAGGCCAAGCTCGCCCGCGCGCAGGATCTGGCGCGCATGGGCAGTTTCGAGTGGCGGCGCGACGTGGCCGGCAGCTTCGCCATCTCGGCCGAAGGCCTGCGCGTGTTCGGCCGCGGCCCGCAGGACCGGCTGGACTTCGTCAGCGTCATGCGCATGGTGCCGCCCGACGACCGGCATGTCTTCCTGCGCCTGCTGCGTGACGTCGTCGCCCACACCGCCGTCCTCATCACCGACCTGCCGCTGACGCTGCCCGACGGCCGCCAGCGCGTCGTCCACATCGAGGCGGAGCCCGAATTCAACGAGCAGGGCAGCGTCAGCGGCTACACCGGCATCCTGCAGGACGTGACCGACCGCCGTCAGGCCGAGGACCGCATCCGGCAACTGGCCCATTTCGACGCCCTCACCGGCCTGCCCAACCGGCGCCAGCTGATCTGGCGTGTCGAGCGGGCCATCGAGAGCGCGCGGCGCGGTGGCCATGAGGTGGGCCTGCTGCTGATCGACCTGGACCGTTTCAAGGTCATCAACGACACGCTGGGCCACGCGGCCGGCGATGAACTGCTCATCGAGGTCGGCCGGCGCCTGCGCAGTTGCGTGCGCCATTCCGACCAGATCATGGAAGGCGTGCTGGAAGGCCTGGGCAACCGCAGCCACCGCGGGCTCGAGGCCGTCGGCCGCCTGGGCGGTGACGAGTTCGTCGCGCTGCTGCCCGAGGTGGCCGATGAGCGCGACGCCGAGCGCGTCGCGGAACGCGTGCTGGACGCCATGCGCGAGCCCATCTTCGTCGGCGGCCAGGAATGCTTCGTGACGGCCAGCGTCGGTATCGCGATCTACCCGCGCGATGGCCAGAGCATGGCCGACCTGCTGCGCAACTCCGACGTGGCCATGTACGCCGTCAAGAGCCAGGGCCGCAACGCCTCGGCGGTGTACTCGCCGCAGCTGGCCGGTCACGGCAAGCAGAAGCTGGAGCTGGAGTCCGCACTGCACAAGGCGCTGGAGCGCAACGAGATCGTGCTGCACTACCAGCCCAAGATCGACGTGCGTGCCGCCCGCATGGTGGGCGCCGAGGCGCTGATGCGCTGGCAGCGAGGCAATGTCCTGGTGCCGCCGGCCGACTTCATTCCACTGGCCGAGGAAACCGGCCTCATCGTGCCGCTGTCCGAATGGGCGCTGAAGGAAGCAGCCCGCCAGGCCAAGCTGTGGTCACTGCAGTTCGGCTTCTCCGATTCCATCGCCGTCAACCTGCCCAGCCGGCTGTTCGAGCGCACCGATCTCGTCGAGCACATCCACCAATGCGTCAGCGCCTATGGCGTGCCGCACCGGTCCATCCAGCTCGAGATCACCGAGAACAACCTGATGAAGGACCTGCAGAACGTCATCCCGTCTCTGCATCGCCTCAACGAAGTCGGCGTGGAAATCTCCATCGACGACTTCGGTACCGGCTATTCGTCCCTCGCCTACCTGACCACGCTGCCGATCTCCGAGGTCAAGATCGACCGCACCTTCGTGCGCGACCTGGGCATCACGCCGCAAAGCTCCGCCGTCGTCACCGCCATCATCGCGCTGGCGCGCGCACTGGGCCTGCGCGTCATTGCCGAAGGCGTCGAGACCCTGCGCCAGATGGAAGTGCTGCACCGCCTGGGTTGCTCGCTGATGCAGGGCTTCCTGTTCAGCAAGCCGCTGCCGCCGGATGAACTGGAGCGCTGGATCTCGCAGACGGTATTGCCGCGCAAGGCCCCGTGGATCACGCAGGCCGAAGGCAGCCCCGACCTCGCCCGCAGCCAGCGCTAACCCCGTTTTCCGCCGATGCGATCCACCCTCCCGCCGGCCCAGCTCGCCAAGGCGGCGCTTCAGCGCCTGGCCCAGGCCCGGCTCGAACCCACACCCGAGAACTACGCCCGCGCCTACGCCATCGAGGCCGGCGGCGAAGCGCCTGCGGCCGGCAGCGGCGCGGTGCCGGAGCGCCTGCAGCAACTGCTGTCGCGGCTCATCAGCCTCGCGCTGCCATCGGGCGCCACGCGGCAGGAACTGCAAGCCGCGCTGCGCGAGCAACGGCTGGATGAATTGCAGCGGCAGGTCGACAAGCTGCTGGAAACGGCCGGCCCTGCAGCGCAGGCCGACGCCCTGGCCCAGGCCATCGAGCGCCTCGTGCGCGGCCTGGAGCGCGGCGGCCAGCACTGGACACTGGCACGCAAGAAGGAAGGCCTCCAACGCGCACTGGAGCTCGGCCGCGCCGACAACGGCAAGCTCGTCAAGCGGCTGCAGCAGCTGATCGCCAGCTGGGACAAGGACGGCGACGGCAGCGAGGTCGAGACCGACGACGACGGTGGCACGCCCAGCCAGCTTTTCGCCGACAGCGACTTCGCGCCCCCGGACTTCCACGACAGCGCCAGCCTGGGCCTCGGCGACGCGCCACGCGACAGCCTGCCGCCATCGGTGGACCTCGCGCCCTGGCATGCCATCAGCGCCGAACTCGGCGGCACCGTGCGCCACGCACTTCGCTCGCCGCAGACCGAGGCCACGCCGGCCGACGCGCTGATGCGCGAACTGGAGGCCGCACAGGCCGAGCTGAAGGCCGGCGGCGCCAGCCCCGAGCGCGCCACACAGATGGCCGCGCTGTGCCTGCGCGCCCGCCACCTGCTGGACCACCGCCGCCACCTGTTCGACGAACTCGGCGGCCTGTGCCGCGAGCTCAGCAGCAGCCTCGTGGACCTGGCCGAAGACGATTCCTGGGCACGCGGCCAGGCGGAGGCGATGAACAACACACTCGCCCAAGGCCTGTCGGGCCGCGGCGTGCGCACGGTGTCGGAGCTGCTGGCCGGCACGCGCGAGCGCCAGCGTGCGCTGCGCGACGAGCGCTCCAAGGCCCGCGACTCGCTGAAGACGCTCATCCAGCGCATGCTCGCCGAACTGGGCGAGCTGGGCCAGCACACCGACCGCTTCCAGAACAGCGTGGGCCGCTACGCCGACGCCATCGAACAGGCGGACTCCCTCGAGAGCCTGACCGGCACCGTGCGCGAGATGGTCGAGGAGAGCCGCAGCGTGCAGGGGCTGGTGGCCCAGACGCAGGCGCGGCTGACGCTGGAGCATGACCGCGCGACCGCGCTGACCCAGCGTGTCGACGAGCTGGAGGGCGAGCTGCGCCGACTGTCCAACGAGGTCCACACCGACCAGCTCACGCAAGTGGCCAACCGCCGCGGGCTGATTCAGGCGTTCGGCATCGAACAGGCCAGGGCCGAGCGCGAATCGACACGGGTCGCACTGGCGCTGCTGGACATCGACAACTTCAAGAAGCTCAACGACAGCCTCGGCCACCACGCCGGCGACATCGCGCTGAAGTCACTGGCCGAACGGGCGCAGGCCTCGCTGCGGCCCGGCGACATGGTCGCGCGCTACGGCGGCGAGGAGTTCGTGCTGATGCTGCCCGACACGCCGCTGGACGAAGCCCAGCAGGTGCTGGTGCGGCTGCAGCGGTCGCTGTCGTCTGCGCTGTTCAATCACGAGGGCAAGGATGTCTTCGTGACCTTCTCCGCCGGCGTCACGCTGTACCGCCCCGGCGAGACGCTGGAAGCCGCGCTGGACCGCGCTGACGTGGCCCTCTATGAGGCCAAGCACACCGGCAAGAACCGGGCGTGCATCGCCGAGTGACAGGCGGGCGGTAAGCGTGCCCGAAGGGCTGGCGAGGCGGGCCGCTGGCAAGGCGCGACGACGACGCGGGCTCGCGCCCGCTAGAAGGAGCAACGCCACCGGCGGGCCGAAGCGCCAGACCAGCGGGCGCGCTTAGAAGTTGAAGGCAAGGCGCAGGCCACCCCAATGGCGGCCATTCACGACGATGGGCGCGGCGGCCTCCTTCAGCAGCACGAAACGGCCGCCGCCCATGTCGCGGCGGTAGGTCTGCAGCAGGAAGGGGCGCTGGTTGCGCGCCGACGCCAGGCCGGTGCGGTCATTGAAGATACGGCGGTAGCGGCTGTTGGCCGTGTTCCAGACCGTGTCGCCCGGGCGCTGCGGCTGGCAGTACTTGCGGTTGTGCGTGGCGATGTAGCCGTTGCGATCGGCCGCGATGGCGAACACGATCTTGTCGCTGAAGCCCAGCATCTTCTCCTGCACCGCCGGAAACAGCCGGTCGGTCAGCGCGCAAAAGCGCGTCAGGTGCTGCGCGGGCAGCGTGCCCTCGATGGGGCGATAGTTCTCGTCGAACAGGTCCGCCTCGCTGATCTGGCCGTCACGCAGCGCGGCGGCCAGCAACTCGCCGATCTCGGCCGCAGCCGCCTGGGCCGCGCGGATGAAGGGCATGTCGTCGACCTCGACGCCGCTCTCGGCGATCTGCTCGACGAGTTCCTCGGACATGCGCAGGAAGCGGTCGCTGCCATCGAACGCCGCCTTCAGCCCATGAGTGGCCTGCAGCACCTCGCGCTCCAGCAGCTGGGCGCGCTCGTTGAGCAGCCCCATCTGCCGGCCACTCTCGGCGGCCGACGACGAGATGCGCTGCACATCGTCCTCGACTTCATGAAACGCCGCGTGGATCTGGCTGGGCTTGCCGGGCACCTCGATGAGCTCGACGCTGAAACGGTCGATGCGCTCCTGCAGGCTGGTCACGGCGCTGATGATGGCCTTGGACGAGGCCTCCACCTGGCCCGCGAGGTCCTTCACCGCCTCGGCCACGACAGCGAAGCCACGGCCGGCGTCACCGGCGTGCTTGGCCTCGACGGCGGCGTTGAACGCCACGAGGCGCGTCTGCAGGGAAATCCTCGTGATGTCGGCGGCCGCCTCGGAGACCTTGCCCAGCGTGGACGCAATGCCCACCACCTCGTTGCCGACGACGCCCAGTGCGCCGCGCGCCCTCTGCACGGCCGCAGAACTCTCGACCGTGGCCGCCGCGATAGCCGCCTGCGCCTGGCCGATGTCGCCCAGCTGCTGGGCCAGCGCCTGCATGGCCTGGCCCTGCGCCTGCACGACACGCTGCGTGTCCTCGAGCACGCCACGCACCTCGGCGGCATCGCGGCCCACGGTGGACAGCGAGCGCGACAGCCGCTTCACCACGTTCAGCGCCGCGTCATCGTCGTGACGCGTCGGCACCTCGCGGGCGTCCGATGGGGGCGAACCTGTGGCCTTGAACCATTTCACCATCGCGCTTGTCCCTCGTTCTTCTACGGCGGGACCGCACGCGAGGGCCTCACCAGTCGCGGAGCTTAACGCGCAACCTTGCGATCGACTGGCTGTGTAGCTGACAGACCCGGGACTCCGTGACCTTGAGCACGGCCGCGATCTCCTTGAGATTCATGTCGTGCTCGTAGTACATGCTCATCACGAACTGCTCACGCTCGGGCAGGTTCTTGATGGCGGCCACCAGTGCCTCGCGCATGCGGTGGTCCTGCAGCATCGCCACGGGGTTGCTGCTCTCGTCGGCCACGTGGCGGTCGAGATAGTCATCGTCGCCGTCGTCGCCGGACATGTCCTCCAGATACACGAGCTGAGTGCCCCGCACCTTGGAGAGCAGGTCTTGGTAGTCGGCCAGCGCCAGGCCCATCTCGGCGGCGATCTCGGCCTCGTTGGGCGCACGGCCCAGACGCTGCTCGACCTTGTGGACGGCTGCCTCGATCTCGCGCTGCTGGCGCCGCGTGCCGCGGCTCATCCAGTCGCCGCCCCGCAGTTCGTCGAGCATGGCGCCGCGGATGCGCTGCGTCGCGAAGGTCTCGAACTGAACGCCCTGCTCGGCATCGAAGCGTGACAGCGCGTCGGTCAGACCGATGAGGCCGACCTGGATGAGGTCGTCCACCTCCACATTGGCCGGCAGCTTGGCGATCATCTGGTGCGCCAGGCGTCGGACCAACGGGCTGTATTGCTTGATCAGCGTGTTGTTGTCGAGTCTGCCTTTGGGCGTGTACATGGTCAGCTCCGCACGGCCGCCCGAAGGGGCTGAAGCGCCCCCTCGGGGGGCAATGAACGCAGAGTACGTGGGGGCATCTGTCATCTCCGGCGGGAGTCAGTGCGCTGCAACAAACGGGCGGGCCACGGCACGTGCCGGGCGCAACGGTGTCACGTCGGACGCGGCATCTAGCGCGGCGCCGGGCGGCGCGGCGAGCAACAGCTCGCGGGCAAGGTGGCGCAGCTCCGGGCTGAGCGGCATGTGCTGCGAGTTGCGCGGGTCCAGGCAGGCCCAGTCGCGCAACACCGCGCCGAGGAAGCCGTCGGCGCAGGAGTGGAGCTGTTGCGCGATGCGGGTGGCCACGCGCAACTGTGGGTGGCAGGCCATCAACAGACTGTAGACCATCAGGCCCGCGCGCTGTGTGAGCCATTTCATGCCGGCGTAGGCCTCGGTGACGCTGGCCGGCTCGGCATCGGCCAGCAGCAGCGGGCGCACCTCGCGCTGCGCGACGACGCGCGCCAGCTCGGCGGCAGGCGCGTGCAGCAGGATGACGTCGGCCTCGGGCGCGGCGGCGGCCAGCGCATCCAGGAAGGCGGCGGCCGAGCCGTTGGCGTTGATGTGGCGCAGCGGCAGGCCGCGTGCCGCCAGGTAGGACACGCGCGGCGACAGGCGCTCGATGCAGTTGGACAGGTCCACATGCGCCAGCTCCGACGGCGCTGGCGACAGCTCGCCCGCGTCGACGACCAGCGTCTGCAGGTTGAGTTCGGCAAACGCCGCGCACAGGCCTTCGAGCAGCACGCCGGCACCCATCACGCGCGGGTTGCTGACGACAGGCACGAAGCGCGTCTTGGATGCCGCGAACAGGCGGCGCAGGCCGTGGGCTTGGTCTTGCATCATGTTTGCCCCTCGTCCAAGGAGTACCTTGACCGGTCCCCCGAGGGGACGGCGATGCTTGCGGCATCGAGCCGCAAGCACATCGCCAAGGCGGGCCGGCTTGGGAGCGACCCGGCGCTCGGCCCGCTCAACGAATTGCGTGTTGTCGTCGACATCAGTGGATCGCCCTCAGGCCCGCATCGGCCAGCGGAGCGCCGGCGAAAATCAGGTTGATGTCGGTGTTGTCCATGCGCCAGGCGCCCGCGGCGGGGCTCTTCAGCGCGCGATGCACCAGTGCCGTACCGGACAGGCGATGCCAGTCTTCCGGCACGCGCTGACCGTTGGCCACGCCCAGCACCTTGAGCCGGTGGCGGATCAGCGTGTCCAGGGCCGGCGCGAGCTTGACGGCTTCGTCGATCTTGCTGAGCACCACGCCCTCGCAGGCCGCGCCCTTCCACGCGTTGACGACGTCCTCGATGGTCTCGCCCTGCTGGGCGGCATTGATGACGAGCAGCTTCTTGATGCGGGGGTGAGCCAGCATCTCCAGCAGCTCCTGCGTGCGGCTGTCGCGCTGCGCCATGCCGGCGGTGTCGATCAGCACGAGCTTCTTGCTGGACAGCAGGTCCAGCAGGTCGTCCAGCGACGCGCGGTCGTGCGCGGTGTGGACCGGCACGCCGAGGATGCGGCCGTAGGCGCGCAGTTGCTCATGGGCGCCGATGCGGTAGGCGTCCAGCGTGATCAGGCCCAGCTGGCCGGCGCCGTACTTGGTGGCGAAGTGGGCGGCGAGCTTGGCAGTGGTGGTGGTCTTGCCGACGCCGGTGGAGCCGATCAGCGCGAACACGCCGCCGCGGTCCTCGATGGCCGGGGCGCCTTCGTCGGTCTGCAGGTTGCGCGACAGCACATGGGCCGCCCAGGCGGTCTCGTCGGCCGGGTCGGTGGGCGAACCGGCCTTGAAGTCGGACGGGCAGCTCTCGGCCAGCTTGCGCACCAGTGCGGGCGAGAAGCCCAGCTCCAGCAGCTTCTGCGTCAGGCGGGCCTGCACGGGCTGGCGCTGCAGCTTTTCCATGAAGGCCAGCGACGAGAAGCGCTCCTCGATGAGGCCGCGCATCTGACGCAGCTCGGCCGCCATGTCCATCTGGCTGCGCTGCACCTGCGTGGGCTGACCCGGCAGCGGCTGTGGCTCGGTGGTGCCGATGTCGCCCAGGTGCGGCACCTGGCGCGCCGGCGCAGCGGCCGTGGGGATGCGGATTTCGTCGCGCAGCACCGGCGGCATCGTCCGGGCGGGCGCCTGGGCGGCCGCAGGCGCGGCGGCGCGGCGGGGCGCCATCGCGGCGATGGCCTCGGCCGCGCGGCGCTCGCGCTGGGCGCGTGCGGCATCCAGCGACACGGCCGACGGCTCGCGAGGCTGCTGCGGTTGTGGCGGGGCCGCGCGAGCGGCAACCGGGTCGGGCTGGCCCGTCATCTCGGCCTGGCGGCGGCGCAGCACGCGCTCGCGCACATAGTCCTGGAAGCTCAGCGTGCTCATCGCCAGCTGCTCCACGTCGCCCTGCACTTCCGGCGCGCCGAAGCTCGGCTCGCGGCGCACGCGCTCGGCGAACGGGGCGCGGCCCTGCGGCTGCGCGGGCGCCTGCACCGGCGCGCGGGCCACGGTGCGCGGCGCGCTGGCGGCCATCTGCTCGATCTGGCCCATGCCTTCCGGCGCCATGGCCAGCACTTCCACGCCTTCGGGCACGTTCTTGTTGGACAGCACCACGGCGTCGGGACCAAAGGCCTGCTTGACGAGCGCGAGGGCCTCACGCGAGGTGCGGGCGGTGAATTTGCGGACGTTCATGGGGCCTCCTGCCGAGCCGCCTCGAACGAGGCCAGCGCCCGCTGAGGGCGGCTCGCGTTAATGCGCGTGGGGGTCATGCCGCACCTCCGATGATGGAGCCGATGCGGATGGTGTGGGTCTCGGGGATCTCGCTGTGGCCCAGCACCTTCAGGCGCGGCGCGGCGCGCTTGAGCAGCCGTGCCATGGGCGCGCGGATCAGGTCGGGCACCAGCAGCGCGGCCGGCACGCCGCGGTCTTCCTGCTTCTGCGCCGTCTCGGCGGCACTGCGGGCCAGCGTGTCGGCCACGCCGGGGTCCAGCGCGGCGCCATGGGGCGAATTCAGGGCCTGGGTGACGAGGCGCTCCAGCTCGGGCTCCAGCGCGATGACGTCCAGCTCCTTCACGCTGCCGTAGATCTGCTGCACGATGGCCGGCGCGATGTGGGTGCGGATGCGGCGCGACAGCTCCTGCGGGTCGGTCACGGCGGCGGCGTTCTCGGCCAGGCACTCCACGATGGAGCGCATGTCGCGCACATGCACGCCCTCTTCCAGCAGCAGTTGGAGGACGCGTTGCAGGGTGGCGATGCTGACCATTTTGGGAATCACGTCTTCGATGAGTTGAGGCGCCTGCTTGGTCAGGTGTTCCACCAGGGCCTGGGTCTCCACGCGGCCCAACAACTTGGCCGCGTGCACTTGCATCAAGTGTGAAAGGTGGGTGGCCACGACGGTCGAGCAATCAACGACCGTAAACCCGCTCATTTGGGCCATCTCCTTTTGCCGTTCCTCGATCCACACCGCCGGCAGGCCGAAGGCGGGGTCGGTGGTTTGCGTGCCGAGCAGCTTCTGCGTCGCGTGGCCGGGGTTGATGGCCAGCCACATGCCCGGGTAGGCCTCGGCCTCGCCGACGACGGCGCCACGCAGCGAGATGCGGTATTGGCTGGGCCGCAGCTCCAGGTTGTCGCGGATGTGTACCGGCGGCGGCAGGAAGCCCACCTCCTGCGCGAACTTGCGGCGCACGCCCTTGATGCGGCTCAGCAGGTCGCCCTCGCGGCTCTTGTCGACCAGCGTGATGAGCCGGTAGCCCACTTCCAGGCCCAGCGTGTCCACCGGCACCAGGTCTTCCCAGGTCGCTTCGCCCGACCCTTCGGCGGCCGGCGCGGCGGGCCTGATGGCCTCAGCCACCGCCGCCGCCTGCTCCTTGGTGCGCAGCCACCAGGCCAGGTAGCCCAGGCCGGCCGCGATCAGCAGGAAGACGACGTGCGGCATGCCCGGGATCAGCCCCAGCGCCCCGATGACGCCGGCGGTGATGGCAATGCTCTTGGCCGAGCCGAACACCTGCTTGCCGATCTGGCTGCCGATGTCCTTGTCCGTGCCCACGCGCGACACCACCATCGCTGCCGCCACCGAGATCAGCAGCGCCGGGATCTGCGCCACCAGCGCGTCGCCCACGGCCAGCAGGATGTAGCTGTTGGCGGCCTGCGCGGCCGACAGGCCGTGCTGCGCCACGCCGATGATGAAGCCGCCGACGATGTTGATGACCAGGATCAGCATGCCCGCCACGGCGTCGCCGCGCACGAACTTGCTGGCACCGTCCATGGAGCCGAAGAAGTCTGCCTCGTCGCCCAGCTCGGCGCGGCGGCGCTTGGCCTCGGCTTCGTTGATGAGGCCGGCGTTCAGGTCGGCGTCCACGGCCATCTGCTTGCCGGGCATCGCGTCCAGCGTGAAGCGCGCACCAACTTCCGCGATGCGCTCCGCGCCCTTGGTGACCACGATGAAGTTGATGACCACCAGGATGGCGAACACGATCAGACCGACGGCGAAGTTGCCGCCGATCAGGAAGTGACCAAAGGCCTCGATGACCTTGCCGGCCGCGCCGGTGCCGGTGTGCCCTTCCAGCAGCACGACGCGTGTGGAGGCCACGTTCAGCGACAGGCGCATCAAGGTGGTCAGCAGCAGCACGGTCGGGAAGGCCGCGAAGTCCAGCGGCCGGATCATGTTGGCCGCCACCATCGTCACCATCACCGCCATCGCGATGTTGAAGGTGAACAGCAGGTCCAGCGCGAACGGCGGCAGCGGCAGCACCATCATCGACAGCACCAGCAGCACGGCGGTCGGCGCCCCCAGCGCGGCAATGACGCCGGCGCGTGGGCCGAGCAGGGCTTGGAGTTTGCTGGTGAGGGCGTTCATGCGGAGATCGGGCAAGGCGAGGCCGGGGTCTGCCGCATTCTTCGCGGCCGGCCGCCAAACTTGAGGCGAATTAGCGGGGGGAATCCCCGCCTGTTCTCAGCTCACCTGGCCCGATCTTTCGCCCAGGCTATTCCGCAAAATCTTCGTCGGGCTCGGGCTGCCAGCCCGGCTTGTTGTGCGGGTCCAGCTCCGGCGGCACATGCGGCCGCGGCATGTCGGGGCGGGCCACATGGCGCGAGGCCAGCGCGGCGCGCAGCTGGTACACATAGGCCAGCACCTGAGCCACGGCGCTGAACAGCGCAGCGGGGATCTCGTGGTCCACCTTGGCATGCGCATACAGCGCCCGCGCCAGCACCGGCTGCTGCAGCACCGGCACCTTGCTGTCCTTGGCCAGGTCGCGGATCTTCATGGCCAGCAGGTCGGCACCCTTGGCCACCACCTTGGGCGCGGCCATCTTGCCTTCCTCGTACTTCAGCGCCACCGCGTAGTGGGTCGGGTTCATGACGACGAGGTCGGCCTGCGGCACGGCGGCCAGCATGCGGCGCTTGGCCATCTCGCGCATCTTGGCGCGAATCCTGGCCTTGACCTCGAGGTTGCCCTCCATCTCCTTCATTTCCTGCTTGACCTCTTCGCGGCTCATGCGCATGCGCCGCAGCCACAGCTGGCGCTGCAGCGGCACATCGATGGCGGCGAACACGGCCAGCGCGACACCCAGCAGCACCAGCCCGCCCATGAGCTGCTCGCCGGCATAGGCCAGCGCCGACGGCAGCGGCACCGACATGATGCTCACATAGGCCGACAGCCGGTTCTTCAGCACCATCACCCCGATGGCGCCCAGCACGAGGGCCAACAGCACCGCCTTCAGTGCCGTTCCCAAGCCCTGGCCCGAGAACAGGCGCTTGATACCCGGCAAGGGGTTCAGGTGCGTGAACTTCGGCGCCAGCGGCTTCATCGTCCAGTTCCAGCCGCCGCTGGCGATGTTGCTCGCGATGGCGGCCAGGATCAGCAGCGCCGCGATGGGCCCCATGACGGCGGCGAAGGCCAGCGTCATCTCGGCGATGCGCTCCCCCATGAAGCCGGGCCGCGCCAGCAAGCTGGCGTCGAAGTGCAGACCGCTCACGAGCATCTCGCGCAGCCGCTCCACGATGCGCGGGCCGCCCACCGCCAGCACCACACCACCGGCGGCCATCATCGCGAAGTGCGGCAGATCGCGCGAGCGCGGCAACTGCCCCTCGGCCCGAGATCGCTCGATCTTCTTGGGCGAGGCAGGTAGGTTGCGGTCTTGTGCGTCTTGATCGGCCATGGCGTGGGTGGCCTCTGGCGAGGCACTGGCCGCATTGTTCGCGGCCGCCCCGCCGCCCGGGGCGAGAAAAGCGGCGCGCCAAGCCCGCTATTCAGCAGCCTGCGGCTCGCTGAAAAGCAAAAGGCCGGCGCAAGGCCGGCCTGGTGCGAGGCAACGAGAGATCAGAAGCCGAGGCTGGCGAGCAGGTCGTCGACCTCGCCCTGGTTCGTGACGACGTCAGTGCGGCCTTCGGCGTTGACGACCGGGCCCTGCAGGATGGTCGGGTCGACCTTCTCGCGCTGCTCGGGCGGCACCACCTGCACCAGCAGCTTCACGAGGCTATCTTCCAGGTCGTTGGCGAGATTCACGACCTTGGCGACCACCTGGCCCGTGAGGTCGTGGAAGTCCTGCGCCAGCATGATGTCGGTCAGGTGGTTGTCGATGCTCTGCGTGCGCGTCTCGACGTCCTTGACGAAATTCATGACCATGCCGCTGGCCACGGCACGGACCGGGTCGGCCACGATGGCGGCGGCCAGATCCTTGGTGGCCTGGCTGATGCCGGCGTGCTCGGCCTTGGCCTGATCAACGGAGTTCAGCACCTTCTCGGCCGCAGCGGCCGTCTTGCTGGCGATGTAGCTCAGGCGGCTGCGCGCATCGGGCAGGCCGTCGGTGGCCACCTGCAGCTTGGGCATGACGCCCAGGCGCTGCATGGTGTCATGCAGTGTCCGCGTGATCGTGCCGAGCTGCTGGAACACCTCGGGCGAAACGAGCAGCGGCTCCTGGGCCTTGCCCAATTGGTCCAGTTGGTCCATCGACATGGCAGTCCCCTCGTTGTTGTTCGTTCGTCAGGCCGCTGCAGCCAGCTTCTGCATGATCTTGAGGACCTTCTCCTCCAGCGTGGCCTTCGTGAACGGCTTGACGATGTAGCCGGCTGCGCCCGACTGGGCGGCCAGCACGATGTCTTCCTTGCGGGCCTCGGCGGTCACCATCAGCACCGGCAGGTGCTTCAGGTTGGCGTCTTCCTTGATGGCCTTCAGCAGCTCGAAGCCCGTCATGTTGGGCATGTTGATGTCGCTGACGACGAAGTCGAACTTGGCGCCACGCAGCATGTTCAGCGCTTCGACGCCGTCCTCGGCCTCTTCGCAGTTGTTGTAGCCAATCTCCTTGAGCAGGCCGCGCACGATGCGGCGCATGGTGGAGAAGTCATCAACGACCAGGAATTTCATGTCAGCGCTCATGGCGATCCTCTCTCAGGGGGCGGGATTTCAGGGGGCAGCCCGCAGTCTAGTTTCTAGTGGGCAGGCGCCGCTGACCGAGTTTGCGGCATTTTGCCGGTCCCCGGCACTTGCGTGGCATCCGGCGGCGCGCTAGGGGCGCCGCCGCCGTCTGCAGCGGCCGGCGCCTCGGGTTCGTCGACGACGTTCTTCAGCACCGCATCCTCCGCATCGCGGTTCATGACGATGATGCTGATGCGCCGGTTGAGGGCACCGTTGGGGTCTTTCGCATCGAGCAGCTTGCTGGCCGCCAGGCCCTGCACGCGCAGCATGCGGGTCTCGGCCAGGCCGCCGGCCACCAGCTCGCGGCGGGACGCGTTGGCCCGGTCGGCCGACAGTTCCCAGTTGCTGTAGCCGCGCTCGCCCGCCGGGAAGGGCTGGGCGTCGGTGTGGCCTTCCACCGTGAGCCGGTTGGGCACCTCGGTGAGCACGCTGCCAAGCTCCTGCAGCAGCTCGCGCATATAGGGTTTCACGACGGCGCTGCCGCTGTCGAACATGGGCCGGTTGCCCTCGTCGACGATCTGGATGCGCAGGCCTTCCCTGGTCATGCCCAGGCGGATCTGGCCGCCGAGGGCGGCGAGCTTGGGGTTCTCGGCCAGCACCGACTCGACCTTGGTCTTGAGCTGCTCCAGCCGCGCCCGCTCCGCCTTGCGCTGCTCCTCCTTCAAGGCGCGCAGCGTGTAGCTGGACTTCTTGGCCTCGCTCTGGCCTTCCTTGACCTGGCCGGTCTCGCGCGTGAGGTCTTTGCCGCCACCGCGCACGACGCTGGACGAATCGCCCGAGCCGGAGCCACCGAGCATCGCCACCTTCAGCGGCGACTGGAAGAAGTCGGCGATGCCCTTCTTGTCGCCCTCGGTCGTGGAGCCGAGCAGCCACATCAGCAGGAAGAAGGCCATCATGGCCGTGACGAAGTCCGCATACGCGATCTTCCACGCGCCGCCATGCGCCGCATGGCCGCCCTTCTTCACCTTCTTGATGATGATGGGCTGCAACTTTTTCGCATCGCCGGCCATCAAACTCCCCCGGACTTCGCGGCGCGCGCAGCGCCGCCGACATCAAGCAGCAGCCTTGGAACTGGCTTTGCCAGGCCACTGGGTGCGCCCCCCTGGGGGGGAGCGCCGAAGGCGCTTCGGGGGGGGGTCATTTCTTCTTGACGTGGCCTTCGAGTTCGCTGAATGACGGGCGGTCGCCCGAGAACAGCACCTTGCGGCCGAACTCGATGGCCACCTGCGGCGCATAGCCCTGCATGCTGGCCAGCAACGTGGTCTTGATGCATTGGAACTCCTTGCCGCCGTCCTCGACCTTCTGCTCGAGCAGGCCGGCCAGCGGCTCGGCGAAGCCGTAGGCCAGCAGGATGCCCAGGAAGGTGCCCACCAGCGCCGAGCCGATCATGCCGCCCAGCACGGCCGGCGGCTGGCCGACCGAGCCCATCGTGTTCACGACCCCCAGCACGGCCGCCACGATGCCGAAGGCCGGCAGGCCGCCCGCCAGGCGCTGCAGCGCCGCCACGGCGGCGTGTTCTTCCTGGTGGTGAGTCTCGATCTCGCTGTCCATCAGCGACTCGATCTCGTGCGCGTTCAGGTTGCCCGACACCATCATGCGCAGGTAGTCGGTGATGAACTCGGTGACATGGTGGTCGTTGCCCACGACCGGGTACTTCTGGAACAGCGGCGAGCTGTGCGGGTCCTCGACGTCCTTCTCGATGGACATCAGCCCTTCCTTGCGCGCCTTCTGCAGGATGTCGTACATGAGCGCCAGCAGTTCCATGTAGCGAGCCTTGCTGTACTTGCTGCCCTTGAAGCACAGGCCCAGCCCGGCGGCCGTGGCCTTGACGACCTTCATCTGGTTGTTGGCCAGGAAGGCGCCGATGGCGGCGCCGAAGATGGTGATCATCTCGAAGGGCAAGGCGTGCAGGATGACGCCGATGTTCCCGCCGTGGGCGATGAACACGCCGAAGATGCAGGCCATGGAGACGGCCCAGCCGATGATGACAAACATGCGGTGTGGGGTTGAGGGTGTTCAGACCATATCGGCCCGATGCCGGGGGGCTTGAGAAAGTATGCCCCGCTGCCGGCCGCTGGAACGCATCAAATGACCGGGATTGACGCAGCTTTCCGCGCCGGGCGGTAAAGCCACACGATCTGGCCGCTCGGCAGTTGCCAGCTCGCCGCTGCCGCAACGCCGGGCACGGCGAAGTCCAGGCTCACGAGCCAGGCGCCGGGCGTCAGCTCCGCGCAGGCCTTGGCCCACACGCGCGGCATGGATTCCGGGCGCTGGAATACATAGACCAGCGCGAACGGCGCCCAGTCGTCGGCCCACAGGTCGCCGCGCCGCACCGCCGTCCCGCGCGCACGCCAGCGGGCCAGCCACACCAGCGGGCGGCTCCACTCCACACCCTCCACGCGCGCATCGGGATAGGCGCGCAGCAACTCGCGCAACCCGTCGCCGGCGCCGCAGCCCGCGTCCAGCACGCGCGCGCCGGCCAGCAGCGGCGCGTGGCCTGGCAACGGCGCGAGCGCGCCACGCGGTGTCGGGAACAGCGGCGCATCGCCCCAGCTGCGCCGCGGATACAGCCACCACAGCAGCGCCAGCGGCGCGAGCCACAGCAGCGAGGTCGCCCCGCCCTGCCAGCCCAGCGCCAGCACCGACGCCGGGAAGCCCAGCGCCACGATGAGCCGCCGCCAGCGCTGCGGCTGCCGCCAGGCCAGTAGCGCGCCCAGCGCGGCCGCCACGCCCAGCGCCGGCCCGGGCGAGAGCCCCGCCGCCAGCGCGGCTGCATAGGCCAGCCACGCGGCCAGCCAGGCCAGCAGCGCCGGCATCGGCCAGGCAGCGGCCAGCCGCCTCAGCACGGCCAGGGGTGGGCGGCGCGCAGCGCGGCCGCCTCGTCGGCGCGACCGGTGCCGTCGAGCACCACCGCCAGGTTGTGCGCCGCCAGAAAGCTGCCGCGCCCGGCCACCGCGCCCGGCTGCTCGGCGCGTTCGCCCAGCGCCAGGCATTGCCGCCAGGCGGCCTCGGCCATCGGCAGCGCTTCGCCGGCCTGGGCGGGTTGCGAGGCCGCCAGGTCCAGCAGCACGTCGCCGATGGTGAAGAAGAAGTCGGGCGATTCGGCCCCCGCCACCATCTGGGCCTGCGCGAAATCCATCGCGTCGGCATGCCGGCCCAGGCACTTCAGTGCGTACAGGCGGCGCGCCACCAGGTCCAGCCACCATGGCGCCACGGCCGCGGCGGGCCATGCGGCGGCCTGCGAGAAAGCGTCCTCCGCCGCCTGGTGCTCGTCGTAGACGGCGCAGTCCTTGCCCAGCTGATACCAGAGGTAGGCGTCGCCCGGCGCGTCGGCCAGCGCGCGGGCCAGCAGCCGGCGGTTGCGGCCGCGCTTGTCGGCCAGCCGGTCGGCGACATAGCCGTCGTGCCCCACCACCAGTGCCAGCCGCTGCACGGGCAGCGCGTGCTGCGGCTGCTCGTGCACCCGGCCGGCGTAGCGCACCGTGCCAGGCAGCACGCGGCTGAGCCAGGCGGTGGCCTGCGCCTGCTGCCCGGGCGACTGATCGAAGCGGTCGCGCAGCTGCAGGGCGCCGACGAACTGCGGCGGCGCCTGGCGCAGCGCCTGCAGTGCCTCGCCGCCGGAGATCAGCCACTCGTCGGCATCCAGCACGAGATGCCAGTCCGCGTCAGCCAGCGCCAGCGCGCGATTGCGCGCCGCCGCGAAGTCGTCGCACCAGGCGAAGGCCTCCACCCGCGCCCCATGGGACCGCGCCACCTGCACCGTCTCGTCCACCGAACCGGTGTCCAGCACCAGCATGTCGTCCACCCAGGGCCGCACGCTGTCCAGCAGCCGGCCAATGCGCGGCGCCTCGTCTCGCGCAATCACGACAAGGGCCAGGCGGCGCGAGGGGGCGGCGGCGGTCATGCCACGATTGTGCGGTTGCGCCGGCCGGTGGGCGTCGCCGATTCAGGGCCGGATTTCCCCCGCTCCAACGCGGTTCACCGCCACGAGCGCCACCCTAGAGTGACAACCTCAGCAACGTCCGCGAGGCCTGTCCATGATCCCCCGCACCCTGCATGTGATCTGGGTCGGCGACGAATCCAAACGCCCCGACAACTGCATCGCCACCTGGCGCCAGCACAACCCCGACTGGACCGTGCGCGTCTGGGGCAATGACGAGCTCGCCAACTACGGCTGGGTGAACGCCGCCCACATGCGCGAGATGTCCAAGCGCGAACTCAACGGCGTGGCCGACCTGATGCGCTGGGAGATCCTCTACCACGAGGGCGGCTTCGTCGTGGATGCCGACAGCATCTGCAAGCGGCCGCTGGCGCCCTGGCTGTTCGAGGGCGAGGCCTGCGCCTGCTGGGAAAACGAGCTGGTCCGCCCCGGCCTCATCGCGGCGGGCTACGTGGCCTCCAAACCCGAGAACCCCTTCTTCGGCCAGATCATCCTGGACCTGCAGAAAGAGCCCACGGTCGTCGACCGCATGGCCTGGCAGAGCGTCGGCCCGCTGCTGCTGACGGAGCAGGTGCGCATGCAGCGCTACGCGGGCCTGACCGTCTGGCCCAGCCATTTCTTCATCCCCCGCCACTTCACGGGCCAGGCCTACACCGGCGGCGGCCCCGTGTTCGCGGCCCAGGAATGGGGCAGCACGCTGGGCAAGTACGACGAGCTGCACAAGAGGAAAGTCGCATGAGCGCGGTACTCGCCACGGAGCGCAAGACCATGGACGACCTGCCCGTCTCTCCGCTTGAATTCGCGCACCAGAAATACTTCGTGCAGAAGGTCAAGGTCGGCGAGGACTTCATCGGCGTGCCGCGCCTGGACGCCTTCGTCGCGCTGTGCGCCGACAAACGCGTGCTGCACGTCGGCTGCGTGGACTGGCCCATCACCGACCTGAAGCGCTCGCTGCACCTGCAGCTGGACGCGCACTGCACGCTCGACGGCTTCGACATCCACGGCGAAGCCTTCGAGCTGATGCGCCCGCACCTCAAGGGCCAGCTCTACAGCGACTGGGCCGACGTGACGGGCCGCTACGACACCGTGCTGGTACCGGAAGTCATGGAGCACGTGCCCGATGTGCAGGGCTTCCTGCGGCAGCTCGATGCCTTGGGCGCCGACCAGTACCTGCTCACGGTGCCCGACGCCTATTCCTGCTTTCGCCGCCACTTCGACTACAACAGCGGCGCCCAGACCTTCGTCGAGGTCGTCCACCCCGACCACAACTGCTGGTACACGCCTTTCACGCTGGCCAACGTGATCCGCAAGTACACGCCGTGGCAACTGGACGGCATGTTCTTCTTCAACGGCATGTCGCTGCTGGGCGCCTGCAGCCGGCCCGCCTCGAGCGAGACGGGCGCATAAGCGCGGCGGCCGAGCAAGCGGTCAACGCGGCTCGGCAGGCACGACCAGGTCGCGCGGCGCCTCACCCGCCTGCGCGCGGCGCAGCGCCTCGACGTAGGCCGCCTCCAGATGCCGCGTGAAGCGCGGCGTGTCGAACAGCGGCGACGCGTCACGGCCGGCCAGCCGCTGCTGGACGGCCGCCAGCGCGCCCGGCTCGCGAGCCAGGCGGATGGCGGTCGCCACATAGGCCACGCGGTCTGCGGCCACCAGGTCCGGCAGGCCCACGGCCTGCAGCAGGCTGGCCGCCACGCGCGCGGCGAACGAGCGGCCGGCTTGTGTCAGCACCGGCACCCCCATCCACAGCGCATCGCTGGCCGTCGTGCCGGCGTTGTAGGGCAAGGTGTCGAGGAACAAGTCCGCCGCTGCAAGGTGGGCCAGGTAGGCCTCGCGCGGCATGCGGCGCGCGAACACCAGGCGCTGCGGGTCCAGCCCGGCCGCCAGCGCCTGGCGGCGCAGGTTGGCGGCGGCCTCGTCGTCCTCCTCGATCAACCACAGCACGCTGCCCGGCACGGCCGCCAGGATGTCCACCCAGGCCGCGAACTGCGCCGGCGCGATCTTGCAGGGGTTGTTGAAGCAGCCGTAGACGAAGCCCTGCGCCGGCAGCCCGGCCGCCGCACGCGACAGCGCAGCCGGCCGTGGGCGGCGCCGGTCGTTGGCCTGGTAGCTCGGCAGCAGCACGAGCCGCTCGTCATAGGCGTCGCGCACCTCGGGCGGCACCAGCGTCGCGTCGGCCAACAGATAGTCATAGGCCGGCGACCCGGCCGTGCCCAGCGTGCCCAGGTACTGCATCTGCACCGGCGCCGCACGCGCGGCGAAGATGCCGCAGCGGGCGCCGTCGGTGAGGCCGGTCAGGTCCACCGCCACGTCGACGCCCAGGCTGCGGGCCAGCTCGGCGATCTCCACGTCGGACAGCGACTCCACATCCACGAAGCGATCAAAGGCCCCGCGCAGCCGCTGCTGCATCGGGTCGTCGACGGCGGCGCCGTAGTTCAGCGCGATGACCTCGAAGCGCGCGCGGTCGTGCAGCTCGATCACCTCGGCCATCAGGAAGGACACTGGGTGCTCGCGGAAGTCCCGTGACACATAGGCCACCCGCACGCGCGGCCCCGGTGTGGGGCACGGCGCGGCCCCGGCGCGCGGCGGGAACGCCTGCGCCGCCCAGATGCGGGCGGCCTGCTGCTGCGCCACCGGGTCGTCCAGCACGGCCTGCAAGGCCAGCGGCTGGATGACGCGCCGGCCCTGGCCGACGGCCTCGCGCAGGGCGGCCACGCGGGCATCGAACTGCTCCCAGCGGTGCAGGTGCATCGCCGCATACAGGCGCAGCCCCGGCAGCCAGTCGCTTGCGGGCTGCAGCGCGGCGGCGCGGTCCAGGTCGGCCAGCGCCGCAGGGAACTGGCGCGCCAGCAGGCGCAGGTTGCCGCGGTTGTTCAGCGCTTCGGCCAGGTCGGGCTGCAGCGCCAGCGCGCGGTCGTAGGCCTGCAAGGCCTCGGTGCCCCGGTGCAGCTGGCGCAGCGCGATGCCGCGCAGGTTCAGCGCCTCGGCGGTCTCGGGTACGGTGTCCAGCTCGGCCAGCGCGCGGGCCCATTGGCCCTGCTTCAGCCGCACGCGGGCGCGCTCGATGCGATAGGCCGGCACCTCGGGGGCGGCCTGAACGGCGCGGTCCAGCGCTGCCAGCGCGGCGTCCAGCTCGCCGCGACCGATGTGCGCCAGGGCCAGCGCGTGGTGGGCGGCCGCATGGCCGGGCTGCAACGCCACGGCGCGCTGGTAGGCCTGGCTGGCCTCGGCCGGCCGGCCCAGTTCGGTGAGCGCCACGCCCCAGTTGTAGAACGGCGCGGCTGCCGCCGGCGGCAGCTGGCAGCGCGTGGCGTAGCAGCGCTCGGCACGCGCCCACTGGCCGGCGCCCGCCAGCAGGTTGCCCAGCCGCAGCCAGGCCTCGGGCTCACGCGGGAAACGGCTGACGGCCTGCGTCAGCAACTGCGCCGCCTCGCTCGCCTGACCGGCTGCCTGCAGCGCGGCAGCCCGCTGCACGAGGGCCGCGCTGGCGCCGGGTCGTGCGGGCTTCATGCGGCGGGCCTGTGGTGTGGGTCAGGCGCCGGGCGGGAGCTCAGTGCATCTGGATGGAACCTTGCGCACGGCCCTTGCCAGCGCGCGCCGGCGGGTTGCACAGGCCGCAGATGAAGTGGCGGGACATCTCGTGCGGATGCGTCACGAACTGACCGCCGCACTTGGAGCACTTGGTCAGCGACAGCATGCCGTTGTCGACGAACTTGACGAGACGCCAGGCTCGGGTGACCGACAGCATCGCCTCCAGGCCTTGCGCCTGCGTCTGCTCCTGGTAGAGCTGGTAGGCCTTGATGACGGTGTCGATCTCGTCCATCTCGGCAGCCTTGTTCAGGTACTCGTGGATGTTCAGGAACAGGCTGGCGTGGATGTTGGGCTGCCAGGTCATGAACCAGTCGGTCGAGAACGGCAGCTGGCCCTTCGACGGCGACTTGCCGCTCACTTCTTTATAGAGGCGCAGCAGGCGCTCGTAGGACAGGTCGGTCTCCGACTCCAGAACCTGCAGCCGCGCGCCCAGATGGATCAGCTGAACGGCACGTTCGATCTGCTTGGCTTCGGTGAGGATGCTCTTGACGCGCATGGTGGGCTCCTGGAATCGGTATGAGTTCGGTGTTCGGTCAGGGGATGTCGCGAAGGGGTCAGCCCCTGAGCGATCGCCACCCCGCCGGGGGTCAACAGTTCAGGCGTGTTCGTGGCGGCCAGCCATCAGGATGGACGCATGCAGACGCGACACCGACTCGTTCACGCCCGGCTTGCTGTGGTTGGTCAGCAGGCCCCACACCAGGTCGTCGCTCATGCGGAAGGCGCACAGCAGCGTGTTGCCGGAGGCGATCTTCATGATCTGCGCCGGGCTCAGCGTGCCGATCAACGTGGCCGTTTCCTCGCTGATGCCCAGGCGGTAGAGCGCCTGCTCGCGGTCCGCACGGATGAGGCTCTGGGCCAGCATCAGGTAGGACAGGTTGGCTTCACGGATCTCGGCGAGCATTTGGTCGGCGTTCATGGCGGGTCTCCGTTTTCAGAGGTAGCGGGGAGTTGCAGGTCAGTGAAACGGATTGTGTTGACCCGGCTTCTCCGGCGATATCAGGCTCTGTCGGTGCGCCGCGTCACCCTGGCAGGAAGGGCTTGTCAGGCAAATTCCTACAAGGCTGTCCACCCCTCGCCCAGCGCCGCCCTGTCGAACACAGGCGTGCCCGGTCGGCCCGCGGGGGACGGCTTCACACGCGGCAAGCATGAAATGAATCGCTCAAACACCAGGGCCCCGCAGCTTTCGCTGGCGGGGCCCTGTGAGGGGATGCTGTGACAGGTGTCAGTCGCGGGTGCGGCGCAGGCGCTCCAGCTCGATCATCGCCACCGGCAGCAGCTCCGGCGCCTCGGCCTGCAGGCTGTCGCGCCCCGGGCCTTGCTGGAGTTCGTTGAGCACCCCGATGGCCCGGTCGACCTCGCCCCGCCCCGACAGCGCAAACGCCAGCGTGTAGAGGCTCGGGCCGTGCAGAGGCCGGGACTGCAGCGCACGGTCGGCATAGCCCGCCGCATGCTCCAGCTTGCCGGCGGCCAGCAGCAGCGCCGCCATGTCCGACAGCAGGTCGTGGCTCAGCGGCTCGTCCTGCAGTGCGTCATAGAGCAGGCCCAGGCCACCACCGATGTTGCCCTTGGCCGCTTCGGCGAACGCCGCATTGCGGGCCCGCGCCAGCAACAGCTTGGGGTCGTTGCTGGGCACGGCAACGGGGCGGTGGGCGTTCTTGGCGCGGTTGGACGAGGACAGGGCTCGCATGACGATGCTCCAGACCGGCGCAGGGGTTCGGCCGGGATGGGTCGCACTTTAGGAAGCGCCCGGGCCGTCGATCCAACGAAAAGCCGGGCGATCCCGGTACGGTTTTCGCGCCAGCGGCCGATCCAACGAACAGCCGGTTGGAACTTCTTTTATTCAAAAGATCACGACCTTGACAAATCGGCCTAAAGAAACATCAGCCGCACACCGATAGCCATCCCAACGGCGCTGAAAACAGTTCCGTGGTCCGGCTGGAAAGCTAACGATGTGTGGAATCGCTCTAGGGCGGGGCCGCACCTCGGCGGAAGACCAGCGTCGGGCGTCGCCGCAAGAGCCTGCCGCAAGGTGGGCCCGCGCGGATCGCACGGGTGCCGCACCCGGGCACCTGGGTCTTCGTCCGGCGCTGTTGCCGGGATATCTCTAGCTAAAGGAAGCGCATCATGGCCTCGGTCATCAACACCAATCTGCTGTCGCTGAACGCGCAGCGCAACACGGCAGCCACGCAATCGTCGCTGGCCACGTCCATGCAACGCCTGTCGTCGGGCCTGCGCGTCAACTCCGCCAAGGACGACGCCGCCGGCCTGGCCATCTCGGAGCGCCTGAACGCCCAGGTGCGCGGCTCCAACGTCGCCATCCGCAATTCCAACGACGGCATCTCGCTGTCGCAGACGGCTGAAGGCGCGCTGTCCAAGGTGAACGACTCGCTGCAGCGCATGCGTGAACTGGCGGTCCAGGCCCGCAACGCCACCAACACCAGCGCCGACAAGGACTCGCTGGACAAGGAATTCGGCGAACTCGCCAAGGAAATCCAGCGCGTGCTGGGCGGCACCACCTTCAACGGCCGCGCCATCCTGGCCACCGAGTCGGGCACGCAGACCTTCCAGGTCGGCGCCAACACGACCTCCAATGACCGCATCGACGTCGTGACGACGAACATGACGACGGACGGCACCATCACGGCCGTGGCCGGCACCGACAACACCGGCGCAGGCCGCGCGGTCATCGACAACAGCGCCGCCGGCGCCGACATCGACACCGTCATCGATGACATCGACACCGCCATCAACACGGTCAGCTCCGAGCGCGCAACGCTGGGCGCATCGCAAAACCGCCTCGACCAGGTCATCTCCAACCTGCAGATCTCGGTGGAAAACCAGAGCGCTGCGAAGAGCCGCATCACCGATGCCGACTTCGCCCAGGAAACCGCCAACATGTCCCGAGCGAACATCCTGCAGCAGGCCGGTAACGCCATGATCGCCCAGGCGAATCAGGTGCCGTCGCAAGTGCTGTCGTTGCTTCGATGACGCCGGGCCAGCACCGCTGGCCCTGAGTGAAACGTCCACGCTGAAGACGGAAGTCCTCACGCCACCAGCACAAGCACCTTGAACGCCGCCCCGCCACCGCGGGGGGCGCTTTTGAGGCGCCGTGCAAAAAGGATTCAAGTCAGTCCATCGTCTCGACGATAAGCATCTCAACGGGTTCGCGATTCATTCGAGGACTACGTACCAGACGCCTCGTCAACGAAAGGATTGAGCCATGCCCCAGGTCATCAACACCAACCTCGCCTCGCTGAATGCCCAGCGCAACACAGCGATGTCCCAGTCGTCGCTCACGGTCTCCATGCAGCGGCTGTCTTCCGGCCTGCGTGTGAACTCGGCCAAGGACGACGCCGCCGGCCTGGCCATCGCCGAGCGCATGAACGCCCAGGTGCGCGGCATGAACGTCGCCATCCGCAACGCCAACGACGGCATCTCGCTGGCGCAGACGGCCGAAGGTGCGTTGTCCAAGGTCGGCGACTCGCTGCAGCGCATGCGTGAGTTGGCGGTCCAGGCCCGCAACGCCACCAACACCAGCGCCGACAAGGATTCCCTGGACAAGGAATTCGGCGAACTCGCCAAGGAAATCCAGCGCGTGCTGGCCGGCACCACCTTCAACGGCAAGGCCGTGCTGGCCGCGTCCGACGCGGGCACGCAGACCTTCCAGGTCGGCGCCAACACGACCGGCAACGACCGCATCGACATCGTCACGACCGACATGACGGCCGATGCCACCATCACGTCCGTCGCCGGCACCGACAACACCGGCGCGGGCCGCTCCACCATCGACAGCACGGCCACCGGCGCCGACATCGACACGGTGATCACCGGCATCGACGCCGCGCTGGACAAGGTCAACGGCGAGCGCGCCACGCTGGGCGCCTCGCAGAACCGCTTCGACGCCGTCATCTCCAACCTGCAGGTGGCCGTGGAGAACCAGAGCGCCTCGCGCAGCCGCATCATGGACGCCGACTTCGCCGCCGAAACGGCCAACCTGAGCCGCGCGCAGATCCTGCAGCAGGCCGGCAACACCATGGTGGCGCAGGCCAACCAGCTGCCCCAGCAAGTGCTGGCCCTGCTGCGCAGCTGACGCAACCACCGCGGGCTTGAACGCCCTTTTTTTCGACGAGGCAACTCCCACGGCGCCGGGCCATCCGGCGCCGTGGTGAGCACCCCGACACCCCCACTCCCACCCCGCCTCCGCACCGCTCAGAGGTTTTGATTAGGCCCGGTTTGGCCCGTTGATCGAGCTTTCGGCAACGACGCGCACTTTCAGAATTCAGCCCATCGGATCGACGCTTCATGCGATCCGGCCGAATTGCCGAGGAGTGCGTAATGCCCCAGACCATCAACACCAACATCGTCTCGCTGAACGCGCAGCGCAACCTGAACGCTTCGCAGTCATCGCTGTCGACGTCGATGCAGCGCCTGTCCTCCGGCCTGCGGGTGAACTCCGCGAAGGACGATGCGGCCGGTCTGGCGATTGCGGAACGCATGAACACCCAGGTGCGCGGCATGAACGTCGCCGTGCGCAACGCCAACGACGGCATCTCGCTGGCCCAGACGGCTGAAGGCGCGCTGGGCAAGGTCGGCGAGAACCTGCAGCGCATGCGGGAACTGACCGTCCAGGCCCGCAATTCCACCAACAGCGACTCGGACAAGGATTCGCTGAACAAGGAATTCGAGCAGCTGGCCTCGGAAATCTGGCGGATCATGAACGCCACGACGTTCAACGGCAAACCCATCCTGGCAGACGCCAGCGGCCAGCCGCAGACCTTCCAGATCGGCGCGAACACGACGAGCAACGACTCGATCTCCGTCGCTGCACTGGACCTGACCAACGAACCGACGATGAGCGTCATCGTCGGCACCGGCACAGCCGTCCCGACGCCGATCGACAACACCGCCGACTTCGCCACACTCGGCACGGTCATCGACAACATCGACCGGGCGCTGGACTTCGTGAACAACACACGGGCCACGTTCGGCGCCATGCAGTCGCGCTTCGACGCGGTGATTTCGAATCTGCAGGTCGCCGTCGAGAACCAGACGGCCGCCCGCAGCCGCATCATGGATGCCGACTTCGCCCAGGAAACCTCCAACATGAGCCGGGCCCAGATCCTGCAGCAGGCCGGCAACGCCATGGTGGCGCAGGCCAACCAGCTGCCGCAGCAGGTGCTGTCGCTGCTGCAACGCTGAAAATCTCAAAAAATTTCAGCCCGGGGCCTAAAGTTCCGGAAAACTCAGGCCGATATCCCCCTGGCATATCGGCCTTTTTTGCATTGTTGAGCCATGGCCACCATCTCATCACTCGGTCTCGGAAGCGGCCTCGACGTTGAATCGCTCATCACCAAGTTGATGGCGGTCCAGCAGCAGCCGATCACGGACATCAACACGCGAACCAGCGGTCTCAAGACCAAGCTGTCGACCTACGGCACGCTGCAGAGCAATCTGTCGACGCTGAAGGATGCCGCCAACAAGCTCACCAACCCCGACACCTGGGCGGGCGCCAAGGCCACGTCCAGCGACGCCACGTCCGTGAGCGTCACGGCGTCCAGCGGCGCGGCGATCAGCAGCACGTCGATCAGCGTCAGCCAGCTGGCGGCACCGCAGACCCTGGCCTCCAGCACTTTCTCCAGCGCCACGAGCACCGTGGGCCAGGGCACCCTCACCATCGAACTCGGCAGCTGGGGCACGGACGGCGCCGGCGCCTCCACCTTCACGTCGAAGGCCAACACCACCCCGGTCACCATCACCATCGGCCCGGGGCAGGACCAGCTGACGCAGATTCGCGACCAGATCAACGCCGCCGGCGCCGGCGTGCTGGCCTCCATCGTCACCGACGCCACCGGCTCCCGGTTGACCCTCACCTCCCGCAACAGCGGCGAGACCAACGGGTTCCGGGTCACCGTCAGCGATACCGACGGCGCCAACGGCGACGCCACCGGGCTGTCGCAACTGGCCTACGACCCCAGTGCCTCCGCCAGCCAGATGACGCAGACGCTGCCGGCGGCCAACGCGCGCGCCATCCTGAACGGCCTGCCGATCAGCTCCGAGACCAACTCCCTGACCTCGGCCATCGACGGGCTCAACATCACGCTGCTGCGCACCATCCCGCCCACCACGCCGGTCGTGCTCAGCGTGACCCAGGATGCGGACGCCATCAAGAAGGCCATCACCGACTTCACCACCGCCTACAACGCCGTCAACCAGTTGCTGCGCAACCAGACCAAGGTCGACACATCCGCGCTGACCAGCAACATGACCAGCGATGCCATCGCTGCGGCACAGGCGGCGCGCGCGTCCAGCCTGCAAGGCGATGCCACCGCCATCGGCCTGCAAAACCAATTGCGCGGCCTGGCGGGCGGCGTGACCTCGCTGGGCGGCAGCCTCTCCCGCCTTGCCGACATCGGCCTGGCGCCCGGCACCGACGGCAACCTGCCCACGGCGGGCGCCAAGCTCGACAAGGCACTCACCAACCTCAGCGACCTGAAGCAGTTCTTCATGGGCGTCGACAAGAACGACGACAGCAACAACGGCTTCGCCGTTCGCATCAGCACGCTGGTCACCAAGGCCCTGGGCGTGGATGGCAGCGTCTCCACGCGCCAGAAGGGCATCCAGGCCAACATCGACAGCAACAACAAGCAGGTGAACGACCTGAACGACCGTTCGGCGTCGATGGAAAAGCGGCTGCGCGCGCAGTACGCCGCGCTGGACACCAAGATGAGCCAGCTGGGCAGCTTGTCCAACTACCTGAACCAGCAGATCACGCAGATGAACAAGTGAGGCGCCCGACGCCCCACGCCCCACGCGACGCGGCCTTCGGGCCGCTTTTTTTTGCCTGCCACAGCGGCGCGGGTGCCGGCGCATTTCAATCCGGAGAAAAAACTTCACAGTCGAGTGCATGTCCGGGGACACCCCGGCTCAAGTTCTCCCCGGAGATGGCCGAAAAACAGTCAACACGACGACGCCACCACCCCACTCCCATGTACGGCAACATGTCCTCCCCCTTCGCAGCACGCAACCAGCGCGCCTCCATGTACGCCAAGGTTGGCCTGGAGACCGATGTGCAGGCCGCCACGCCGCACCGCCTGGTCGCCATGCTGTTCGACGGCGCCTTCGACGCGATGGCCCAGGCCGTGCAGGCCATCCAGGCCGGCAACGTCGAGCTCAAGGGTCGCGCGCTGTCCCGTGCGGTTCGCATCCTGGACGAAGGTCTGCGCGCCGGGCTGGACCTGTCGGCCGGCCAGCTGGCCACCGACCTGCGCGAGCTCTACGGCTATGTGTGCATGCGGCTGACGCAGGCCAACCTGCGGGGTGACGTGGCCGCCATCGAGGAATGCCAGCGCCTGCTGAGTCCGGTGCGCGAAGCCTGGGCCGCCATCGGCAACACGCCCGCCGCCCTCGGCAACGCCGCCCGCGCCGCATGAGCGCCGCCCTCCGCCACAAAACCGGTGAACCTGCAATGAACTCTGAACTGCTGAACTACTACGAAGCCATCGAGCAGGCCAGCGCCGACATGCTCTCCGCCGCGCGTACTGGCAACTGGGACGAAGTCGTCAAGCTCGAAGGCGCTTGCGTGCTGCTGATCTCCCAGCTCAAGGCCGCCGCCAACGCCAGCCCGCTGGCGCCGGGCGAGTCGCAGCTCAAGACGCGCATCATGCAGCGCATCCTGCTGAACGACGCCGAGATCCGCCACCTCGCCGAGCCCTGGCTCGAAGACCTCGACCATGTGATGAAAGGCAAGAGTCGTCTGGTTCACTGAACGCCGGGTCGCAGCGGGCGTCGACCCGCGCGACTACGATCTTCCGCATGACTCTCCCTGAAACCGCACCCGAAGAACTGCGGGTGACGTCCATCGCCGAGATCCAGGCCTATCTGAGGCAGTTGCAGCGCGAGCGAGCGTCCGTGATGCTGAACGCGCCCCCCGGTCACAGCCTGAACGGACATGTGTGCGCACTGGACGCCGACACCGACGTGCTGGGCGTGGAACTCGGCACCGACCCCGGCGGCATCAGCCAGGCGCTGGTAGCCGGCGGCGAGATCACGGCCGTGGCCTATCTGGGCACCATCAAGCTGCAGTTCGAGCTTGACAACGCCGTGCTCGTCAGCGGTGACCAAGGCGCCGTGCTGCGCAGCCGGGTGCCCACGCGGCTGTATCGCTTCCAGCGCCGCCAGTCCTTCCGCGTGCAACCCTCCGGCAGCATCTATCCGCGCGTCACGCTGCCGGGTGGCAGCCAGCCTGCACGAACCCTGCGTGTCCTGGACCTGAGCATCGGCGGCGTGGCGCTGGCGCTGCCCGCCGGCCTGGCAGGCGCGGTGCCACTGGCCATCGGCCAGGCATGTGGCGGCGTCACGCTGGAGCTGGACCGCACCACGACACTGCAGGTCGCGCTGCTGCCTCACCATGCCAGCGCCATCTCCGGCGAGGTCCGCGGCCTGCTGCAACTGGGCTGCGCGTTCGTCGACCTCGACACCACCACGATGCGGGCACTGCAGCTCTACGTCGACCAGACGCAGAAGCGCCGCCGGCTGTTGAAGCTCGACGCATGAAGCGCGCTGGCCAGCCCGGGTTCACGCTGATCGAGGTCGTGGTCACCACGGCCGTGCTGGCGATCATCGTGGCGGCGGCCGTGCCGACTTACGTCAGCTACCTGGCTCGCCAGCGCCTGCGCCACGTGGCCGAGCTGCTGGAACAAGACCTGCGCCGCGCCCGCGAGCTCAGCGTCAACGATGGGCGCAACGTCTACGTCACCTTCCACAGCGGGCCGCAATGGTGCTGGGGCTACAGCCGCACCGCGCCGTGCGACTGCGCCACCGGGCAGCCGCGCTGCGAAGTCGGTGGCCTGACGCACCACGACTACAAGGGCACGCTGCTGCAGTCCGGCCAGGGCGTCACCTTCCAGGCGGGCCTGGGGCGGGCGCTGGACTGGACGCGCATCGGCCTCTCCAACGACCGCAACCAGCAGCTCTACCTGGACCTCAACCCGCTGGGCCGGCCCACCATCTGCGGCTCCGACTCCCGCAAGGGAACTTGCTGAACCCCGCTCGCTGAGCGCGTCAGCGCCGCGCCAGGAGGCTGTCGGGCTTTGGGCCTGGAGCGCGCCCAAAGCCCGAAAACCGCCTAGATCTGCATGTTCATGATCTCGGAATAGGCCGAGACCAGGCGGTTGCGCACCTGCAGCGTGGCCTGGAAGCCGATCTGCGCCTTTTGCATCGAGACCATGGTCTCTTCCAGGCTCACGGTCGGGTTGTCCAGCTGCACCTCGCGCTGCAGCCGCGACGCCTCGTTCTGCTGGGCGCTGACGTTCTTCAGCGCCTGCGTCATGGCGTCGCCGAAGCTCGCGCCCGTCGTGGCCGCAGGCTTGGGCGACAGCGGCGTGCCATTCACCGCCAGGCCGGCTCGGGCGGCCGCCTGGGCGAAGTCGAAGGGGCGCAGCTTCATGTCCATGGGGTGGCACTGTGGCAGCAAGTCACGGGCGCGAAGCGCGGAGATGACGGGGTGGGGTCGGCCACTTCGGCGCTTTCTTGAGGGGGGCGGGCCCGAATAATTTGCGCCATCGGTCGAATCCCGACCTTCCCTGTCGCCCACCCCTCGATGGACAACGCCCTGAGCGCCCCCGCTGTCAACGCCCCGGTGATGATTTCGCCGACCGAAGGACAGCCCAACTTCGTGCAGCGCCTCAACGGCCTGCCGCTGCGCAGCAAGCTGACCATGGGTGCTGGCCTGCTGGCGCTGGCGGGCTCGGTGCTGGCCATCACGTTGTGGTCGTCCCAGGGCGACTACCGGCCGCTCTACAGCGGCCTGGCCGACAAGGACGGCGGCGAGGTCATCGGCCAGCTGTCTGCCATGCAGGTGCCCTACAAGCACGAGGCCGGCGGCACCATCCTCGTGCCGGCCGGCCAGGTCTATGAGCTGCGCATGAAGCTGGCCGCCCAGGGTCTGCCCAAGGGCAGCGCCAACGGCGGCGCCGCCGGCTTCGAGCTGATGGACAAGTCCTCCATCGGCCAGACGCAGTTCGCCGAACGGCTGAACTTCCAGCGCGGCCTGCAGGGCGAGCTGGCGCGCACCATCAAGGAAATGCCCGACGTGGCCGACGCCCGCGTGCACCTGGCCATCCCGCAGCAGAACGGTTTCTTCCGCGAGCAGCAAAAGCCCAGCGCCAGCGTCATGCTGACACTGCGCGGCGGCCGCACGCTGGACCGCAACCAGATCGCCGGCATCGTCCACCTGGTCTCCAACGCGGTGCCCGAGCTGAACCCCAAGGCCGTCAGCATCTCCGACCAGACCGGCGCTCTGCTCTCGCAAAACGCCAACGACACGGCCACCGGGCTGGACACCCAGCAACTGCAGTTCAAGCAGCAGGTGGAGGCCGGCTTCAACAAGCGCATCTTCGAGCTGCTGGAACCCGTGGTGGGCCGCGACAACCTGCGCTCCACCGTCACCGCCGACCTGGACTTCTCGCAAACCGAGGCCACCGCCGAGGAATACCGCCCCAACCAGGGCCCCAACACCCAGGCCACGGTGCGCTCCAGCCAGAACAGCGAGAGCACGAACGCCAACGCCGCGCTGCCCACCGGCGTGCCGGGCGCCGCCACCAACCAGCCGCCCGTGCCGGCCACGGCGCCGATCAACGGTGCCAGCGCGCCGCTGCAGGCCGCCCAGGGTGGCGCCGGCACGAACAGCAGCCGGCGCGAGCAGGTGACGAACTACGAAGTCGACAAGACCGTGCGCGTCACGCGCGGCTCGGTCGGCAACGTGCGGCGCCTGAACGCGGCCATCGTCGTGAACCACCGCACGCAGACCGACGCCAAGGGCAAGACCACCACGCAGCCCGTGCCGCCCGAGGAAATCGCGCGCCTGACGGACCTCGTCAAGGAAGCCATGGGCTTCAACGCCGACCGTGGCGACTCGGTCAAGGTCGTCAGCGCGCCCTTCATCGTCGACAAGACCGAGCCGACGGACGTGCCGATCTGGAAGCAGCCCTGGCTGCTGGACCTCGCACGCAGCGCCATCGTGCCGCTGGCCTTCGTCGCCATCGCGCTGATCGCCGTGTTCGGCATGATCCGCCCCGCCATCAAGGCCGCCGCGCCGCTGCCGCCGGAGGAAAAGCCGGCCGAGACCGTCGACGAGGTCGTGGACGACGTCGAGTTGCTGCCCGGCGCCGATGGCATGCCCAAGCTGGAAGCCCCACTGCACAACGAAAAACTCGAGCGTGCCCGCGCCCTGGCCCGCGACAATCCGGTTGCGGTCGCCAACATCATGCGCGACTGGATGTCGGGAGAGGCTGCGTGACTGTGAACCCCTCGTCCGGTCTCGCCTCGCTGAATGCGGGCGCGCCCGGCCGATCCCCCGAGGGGACGGCGATGCGCGCGGCCAGAGAGGCGATGCACTACGCTTGCGGGGCGTGAGGTTTGAATATGGACGACAAAGGCACAGAAAACGCCGCAATCCTGCTGATGTCGCTGGGCGAAGAAGAGGCCAGCGAGGTCTTCAAGCATCTGTCGCCCAAGGAAGTGCAGGCACTGGGCGAGACGATCGCCAAGCTCAAGGTCATCAAGCGTGCCCAGGTCGAGTACGTGCTCGACAAGTTCGACGTCGTGGCCGAGACGCACAGCACGCTGGTCACCGACACCGACGAGTACGTGCGCGCCGTGCTGCGCAAGGCGCTGGGCGAGGACAAGGCCAACCTGCTGCTGGACCGCATCCTGCAGGGCAGCGACGTGTCCTCCATCGAGAGCCTGAAGTGGATGGACGCCGCCAGCGTGGCCGAGCTGCTGCGCAACGAGCACCCGCAGATCATCGCGGCCATCCTGGCCCACCTGGACTTCGACCAGACCAGCTCGGTGCTCAAGCTGTTCACCGAGCGCGGCCGCAACGAGGTGCTGATCCGCATCGCCACGCTGGACGGCATCCAGCCGACCGCGCTGAAAGACCTCAACGAGGTCATGAGCCAGATCCTGGCCGGCGGCGAGCGCATGAAGAAGAGCTCGCTGGGCGGCGCCAAGACGGCGGCCGAGATCATCAACATGATGGGCTCCAGCGTCGAGGCCTCGGTGCTGGACTACATCCGCGAGGCCGACTCCGACCTGGCGCAGAAGATCATGGACAACATGTTCACGTTCGACGACGTGAACAAGATCGACGACAAAGGCATCCAGGCCGTGCTCAAGGAAGTGCAGAGCGAGAGCCTCATCGTCGCGCTCAAGGGCGCCAGCGCCGACCTGCGCGAGAAGATCTTCCGCAACATGTCCAGCCGTGCCGCGGAGACGCTGCGCGAAGACCTGGAGACGCGCGGCCCGGTGCGGCTGTCGGAGGTCGAGGCCGAACAGAAGGAAATGCTCAAGATCGTGCGTCGCCTGGTCGACGAAGGCCAGATCGTGCTGGCCGGCGGCGGCGACGACCAATTCGTATAGCAATGACGCCCCTCGTCCAGTCCCGCACCGCTGAACGCGGGCGTTCCTGGCCGGGACCGCTCTGCGGCCGGCAGCCACAGAGCTTCGGCAGGCACAGCGCGCCCACAGGGCGCACTGTGTCCGGCCTCAGCCCCCAAGGGGACGGCGATGCTTGCGGCATCAAGCCGCAAGCACATCGCCATGGCGGGCCGGCTTGGGAGCGGCCCGGCGCTCGGCCCGAAATGCGGCACGATGCGGATCGGAGTCATTGATATGGTCACACGACAACCGCCTAGGCAAGTCCCGCCGCCCGACCGCCGCGAAGGCGAGCGGCGCGGCAGCTATGCGCGCTTCATCCCCGGCGAGGAGGTGCAAGGCGCCAAGGCCTGGAGCCTCGACAACCTCGGCGACCCGGCGCCCTCCCCGTTCGCGCCGATGCGCCCCGGCACGCCCCCACCGCCGCCGCCCGCGGCCGCGCCGGAGCAGCCCCCGCCGCCACCCGAACCCAGCGTGCAGGAGCTGGTGCAGGCCGCCCGCCAGGCCGGCTACCAGGACGGTTACCGTGACGGCATGGCGGCGCTGGACGCCTTCAAGCACAGCTTCGCCCAGCAGATCAGCGCCCAGGTGGGCCAGGTCGTGAAGAGTTTCGACGCCGAACTGCAGGCGCTGGAGGGCGACATGGCGCAGTCCGTCGCCCGCATCGCCGTCGAGCTGGCCCGGCAGGTCGTGCGCAGCGAGCTGGAGCAGCGCCCCGAGCTGATCGCCCGTGTGGCGCATGACGCCGTCGAGGCGCTGCAGCTGTCGGCCCGCCATGTGCGGGTGCGCGTGCACCCCGACGATTTCCCGCTGGTGCAGGAAGGCGCCGGCCAGGAGCTGCAGGCGCGCGAGGCCCAGCTCATCCCCGATGCCGACGTGGTGCGCGGTGGCGTCAAGGTCGATGCCGACATCGCCAGCGTCGACGCCACCATCGGCGCCCGCTGGCAGCAGGCGGTCAGCGCCATCGGCCAGCAGTCCATCTGGCAGGACCGCCGCCAGGAAGAGGAATGAGCACGACACCGCCGCGCGCCGAACGCTGGCAGCGCTACCTGGCCGACCTGGAAGCCCTGGCCGCCAACGCCGCACCACTGGAGTCGCAAGGCAAGCTGGTGCGTGTGGCCGGGCTGGTGCTGGAGGCCACCGGCATCAAGGTGCCGCTGGGCTCGGTCTGCCGCATCCAGATGCCCAGCAGCGGCAACAACCCGCGCCGCGGCCTGGCGCCTGTGAACGCCGAGGTCGTCGGCTTCTCGGGCGACCGTGCCTACCTGATGCCCACCGACGAGGTGCAGGGCCTGTCCAGCGGCGCCACCGTCGTGCCCCGCCACCTGCCGCCGCTGGCGCCGCAGCTGGGCCAGCCGCTGCACCCCTGGCGGCGCGGCGAGGACCGCGGGCTGCACCTGCCCATGGGCGACGGCCTGCTGGGCCGCGTCGTCGACCCGCACGGCCATCCGCTGGACCGCGGCGGCGAGCTGGCCCACATCCACAACGAGCCCATGGTCCGCCGCCCCATCAACGCGATGGACCGCGACCCGGTGCGCACGCCGCTGGACACCGGCGTTCGCGCCATCAATGCGCTGCTGACCGTCGGCCGCGGCCAGCGGCTGGGGCTGTTCGCCGGCACCGGCGTCGGCAAGTCGGTGCTGCTGGGCATGATGGCGCGCTACACGCAGGCCGACGTCATCGTCGTGGGCCTCATCGGCGAACGCGGCCGCGAGGTGAAGGAATTCATCGAGGACATCCTCGGCGAGCAAGGCCTCAAGCGCAGCGTCGTCGTGGCCGCACCGGCCGACGCGCCGCCGCTGATGCGCATGCAGGGCGCCCACTACGCCACCGCCATCGCCGAGCACTTTCGCGACCAGGGGCGGCACGTGCTGCTGCTGATGGACTCGCTGACCCGCTACGCGATGGCCCAGCGCGAGATCGCGCTGGCCATCGGCGAGCCGCCCGCCACCAAGGGCTACCCGCCGAGCTGCTTCGCCAAGCTGCCGCAGCTGGTGGAGCGTAGCGGCAACGGCCTGCCGGGCGAGGGCTCCATCACGGCCTTCTACACGGTACTGACCGAGGGCGACGACCCGCAGGACCCGATCGCCGACTCGGCGCGCGGCATCCTGGACGGCCACATCGTGCTGAGCCGCGAGCTGGCCGAGGCTGGCCACTACCCGGCCATCGACATCGAGCGCTCCATCTCGCGGGTGATGACCAGTGTTGCACCCCAAAACCAGGTCGATTCCGCGCGTCGGTTTCGCCAACTTCTGGCGAAATACAACAAGGCCCGCGACCTGATCCAGCTCGGTGCCTACGCCCCGGGCGCGGACCCCGAGCTGGATCTGGCCGTACGCCTGCACGCCGACATGACGCGGCTGCTGCAGCAGGACATGCACAGCCCGGCACTTCTTCACGCCAGCGTCAGCCAGCTGCAGGCCGTGGTCCAGGGCGCCTAAACCTGCGGGTCGGGCGCGCCGATAACCGAATGGGGCGCCGGAACTCCGGTGCTGCGCTGGAGTAGCTGAATGAACGGATCCGGGACCGACACGCTGAGCCTGCTGCTCGAACGTGCTGAAGGTGAACGCGACGCGGCCGCCCGCGTGCTGCACGCCGCCGGCCTGCAGGCGCAGGCCGCGCGCGCGCAGCACGGCGAGCTCGCCGGCTATCGCCAGGACTACCAGCAGCGCTGGACGCAGAGCTTCGCCCAGGGCACGACGATGAGCATCGTCGGCTGCTACCAGAGCTTCGGCCAGCGGCTGGACCAGGCCGTCCAGACGCAGCACCACGTCGCCAACCATGCCGACCAGCGCCAGGTGCGCGCCCGCGAGGCGCTGCGCGAGGCCGAGCTGCGCTGCGCCGCGCTGCGCCAGCTGATCGCACGCCGCCAGGCCGAAGCCGCCAAGGCCGCCGAGCGCCGCGAACAGCGGGCCACCGACGAATTCGCCGCCCGCGCCCACCTGCGCCGCACGGCCCACGCCTGACACCATGCTCGCCAGCACCGCCATCACCACCCCGAAGCCCGCTGCGTCGCTGCCACCAGCCGGCCCGGCGCCACAACCGGCGAACACGGCCGGCAGCGCCCCCGCGTTCGCGCACTTCCTGACCAGCCAGACCGCGCCACCGCCGCCCAGCCCCGAGCCCGAGGCCCGCTCGCCAGACACCAACGCCACCGTCGCCGCCCAGCGCCGCCAGGCCGCCCAACCGCCCAAGCCTGCAACGCCGAAGCCCCCTGGCGACGGCACCGCCAAGGCCGAGGCCAAGCCCTCTGAAACCGGCAGGGCCGAAGCCGGGGCCGACGACGCCGTCAGCGCCAGCGACGACGATCAAGACGACACCGCCACGCCGCAGCTCAAGGAGTTCACGCAGCTCATTGGCCTGAACACCCAGCCAGCCGACGCGACCGCCCGGCCTGACACCCGCCAGGCCCGGGCAGCCGCCGACGCCGCCGATGAGCAAACCGGCGCGCCAACGGCAGGCCCTCGCGACACCCGGGCGGATGCACGCACCGCCAAGGCGGGCGAGCAGCGGGCCGACGCGGCCAAATCGGCCCAGCTGGCCGAACTCACCGCGCACTCGGCCGATCAGCGCGCGGCCGAGCCGCTGACCCGCGCCTCCGCCGAGCGCCAAGGCGGGGAGCCCGCCGCCGTCACCGGCCAGACGGGTGCGCCGAGCTTTGCCGCCGCGCTGGCCCAGGCCATGCCCGCGTCGGCAGTGCCCGCCGACACACCGGGCACCGCGCCGGCAACCCACCATGCCGCCGTGCACACCGACCTGCACGACGGCGGCTTCGGCTCCGAGCTGGGCACTCGCATCAGCCTGATGGCGGTGGACGGCGTGCAGCAGGCCGAGCTGCAGCTCAACCCGGCCGACATGGGCCCCGTGGCCGTGCAGATCACGGTGGACGGCAGCCAGGCCCAGGTGTCGTTCCACGCGGCGCAGGCCGAGACCCGCCAGGCGCTGGAGCAAAGCCTGCCCGACCTCGCCGCGGCACTGCAAGGCCAGGGGCTGACGTTGTCGGGCGGCGGCGTGTTCCAGCAGTCTCGTCGCGACGCGGAACCTGGCAACGATCGCTCGTCGAGCAGCGGCCCAGGCCGCAGCACACGCGGCGCCGGCGGCAGCATCGCGGCCACCGGCAACGCCACAGCAGCCCCCGTCCGGCGCAGCGTGGGCCTGCTCGACACCTTCGCCTGACCCCCGCCACCCGCCCCGCGGCGCCAACAGACATCCACGGACGCGGAAATAGCCACGCCAGGCCGCAGCTAATCCACGCTTGCCCCACGACACCGAAGTCAATAATCCGACATAGCAGCGCCCAGCATGTGCGGAGGGCGCCGATGTTCAAGGAGTTCTCATGGCGAATGCGCCGGCTGCCGAAGAGGCCGCGCCCAAGGGTGGCGGCAGCAAGAAGCTGATCATCATCCTGGCCGCCGTACTGGTGCTGGTGCTGGTGGGCGGTGCGGCGGCATTCATGCTGCTGAAGAAGAAGGCCCATGCCGAGGACGGCGAGGAAGGGGCCGAAGCGGCCGAGGTCGCGCCCAAGCCCAAGGCCCACGTCAAGAGCGACCACCCACCGACCTTCGTGCCGCTGGACCCGTTCACCGTCAACCTGGCTGACAAGGACGTGGACCGTTTCGCGCAGATCGGCGTCACGCTGCAGGTCGACGACCCGAAGTTCGCCGATCAGATCAAGGCCTACATGCCGGCCATCCGCAGCAATGTGCTGATGGTGCTGTCGCACAAGACCGCCGTCGAACTGCTGACCATCGAGGGCAAGGAAAAGCTGGCGCGCGACATCATGCGGGAATCGGTGCGCCCGATGGGCATCGAGCTCGACGACGACGAAGACGAAGCCCCGGCGGGCGATGCGGCGAAGAAGAAAAAGAAGAAGAAAAGGGTGCGCGTCGAGAGCCCCGTCACGCAGGTCCTGTTCTCCAACTTCATCGTGCAGTAAGACATGTCGACCCCGGCCTTCTTCGTTGCCCGCACCCAAGGTTCGTATGCCTTGGGGCTGCGGCCGTCGCCGTGGGGCGGCCCGGCGGCACCGTCCGTTGAGGTTCAGCCATGAACCAGCAGATCCTTTCCCAAGACGAAGTCGATGCACTGCTCCAGGGCATCACCGGCGAGAGCCAGAAGCTCGAGGCCGAGGAGGAGCAGGTTGGTGGCATTCGCGAGTACAACCTCGCGAGCCAGGAACGCATCGTCCGTGGGCGCATGCCCACGATGGAGATCATCAACGAGCGGTTCGCGCGCAACATCCGCGTGGGCCTGTTCAACTTCATCCGCAAGAGCCCGGAAGTCGCCATCGGCGGCATCAAGGTGCAGAAGTACAGCGCCTTCCTGCGCGAGATCGTCGTGCCGACGAACTTCAACATCGTGTCGGTGAAGCCGCTGCGCGGCAGCGGGCTCATCGTCTGCGACCCGACGCTGGTGTTCGCCGTCATCGACTCGCTGTTCGGCGGCATCGGCAAGTTCCACGCCCGCATCGAGGGCCGCGACTTCTCGCCCACCGAGCAGCGCGTCATCACGCGCATCGTCGAAGTCATCCTGCAGGAGTACCACAAGGCCTGGAAAGGCATCTACCCGCTGGAGCTGGAGTACCAGCGCTCGGAGATGCAGCCGCAGTTCGCCAACATCGCCACGCCCAGCGAGATCGTCGTGTCGACCTCGTTCACGCTGGAGATCGGCGAGACCAGCGGCACGATCTATTTCTGCATCCCCTACTCGACGCTGGAACCCATCCGCGACGTGCTGTATTCGACGACGGTGGGCGACTCCGCCGAGCCCGACCGGCGCTGGATCAACCTGATGAAGACGCAGATCCAGGCCGCCGAAGTCGAGCTGATCGCCGAGCTGGGCACCGCGCCGGCCACGGTGGAGCAACTGCTGGCCTTCAAGCCAGGCGACTTCATCGAGCTGGACCTGGACCCGCTGATCCAGACCAAGGTGGACGGCGTGCCCGTCTTCGAATGCCACTACGGCACTTCCAACGGCAAATACGCCCTCAAGATCGACAAGATGCTGACCGGCCCGCAAGAGGGCTGGCTGGGAGCCAAACATGACACCTGATTCACCCAGCCAAGAAGAACAGGACGCGATGGCGGCGGAATGGGCCGCGGCGCTGGCCGAGGCCGCGCCGGCGCCGTCTGTCGCATCTGAAGTGGTAGCCCCGCCGGAGCAGGTCTCGACACCCAGCTTCGCCAACTTCGCGCCCACGACGGCGGGCGGCCCGGCGGGCGACATCAACATGATCCTGGACATCCCCGTCCAGCTCACGGTTGAACTCGGCCGCACGCGCATCCCGATCAAGAACATCCTGCAGCTCGCCCAAGGCTCGGTGGTGGAGCTCGACGCGCTGGCCGGCGAGCCGATGGACGTGCTCGTCAACGGCTACCTGATCGCCCAGGGTGAAGTGGTCGTCGTGAACGACAAGTTCGGCATCCGGCTAACGGACATCGTCACGCCGTCCGAACGCATGCGCCGCCTCAGCAAATCGGCGTAACAAGCCCACCCTCGCCCCTCCAAGGCGCTTCGCCGCAACGCAACGGCGCGCCGCTGGCGCCCGCTGGATGTCACCGCAGCTCGAAGCGGCGATCGCTGGACAACGGCGGATTTGTCCGGCCATTTAGCGCGTTCGACGGCTCAAGTCGGTCCGCAGAATGCCGAGGCATGAATGCACCCGGCCTGCTCCCCTTCCTCTGGTTCCTCGCGATCGTCGCGCTGATCCCGGTCGCGCTGTGGCTGCTCAAGCGCACGCCCATGGGCGGTGCGGCAGCGGCCGGCGTGCTGCGCGTCGTGGCCCAGCTGCCCACGGCGCCCAACCAGCGCCTGCTCGTCGTGGAGGTGGGCCAGGGCGATGACCGGCGCTGGCTCGTGCTGGGCGCCACGGCGCAGAACATCACGACGCTGCACGTCATGCCCCCGCAGGCCGAGCCGGTGCCGCCGGCGTCCTTCGCCAAGCTGCTGAGCAAGGAGCGCGGCAATGCGTAAATTGCTGACGTTCGCGCTGCTGCTCGCCGCCGGCAGTGCCGCCTTCGCGCAAGGCCAGACACCGCCCGCCACGCTGCCGCTGCTGGTCGGCCAGGGCGGCGGTGGCAGCAGTTACTCGGTGCCCATCCAGACGCTGCTGTTCTTCACGGCGCTGGGCTTCCTGCCCGCGGTCATCCTGATGATGACGGCCTTCACGCGCATTGCCATCGTGCTGAGCCTGATGCGCCAGGCGCTGGGCACGCAGGCCGCGCCGCCCAACCAGGTCATTGTGGGCCTGTCGCTGTTCCTGACCTTCTTCGTCATGAGCCCGACGCTCGACAAGGTCTATGCCGACGCCTGGCAGCCCTACAGCGCCGGGCAGATCCAGTTCGACGAAGCCCTCAAGCGCGCCGAGGTGCCGATGCGCGGCTTCATGCTCAAGCAGACGCGCCAGGCCGACGTGGCCCTCTTCGCGCGCCTGGCCAAGCTCGACAACAGCATCAAGCCCGAGGACGTGCCCTTCAAGGTCCTGGTGCCGGCGTTCGTGACCAGCGAGCTCAAGAGCGCTTTCCAGATCGCCTTCCTGATCTTCATCCCCTTCCTCGTCATCGACATGATCGTGGCCAGCGTGTTGATGAGCCTGGGGATGATGATGCTGTCGCCGGTGCTCGTCTCGTTGCCGTTCAAGCTGATGCTGTTCGTGCTGGCCGACGGCTGGAACCTGCTGCTCGGCTCGCTCGCGGCCAGCTTCGTGACCTGACGGCTTCAAAAGCCCAACCCGCCCATCGATCGGCGCGCGCAGCGCCGCACCCAACGGATCAGAGACATGGACGCCCAACAAGTCTTCACCTTCGGCCAGCAAGGCCTCTACATGCTGATGCTGGTGGCCGCTCCCATCCTCATCGTCGTGCTGCTCGTCGGCGTGGTCATCAGCGTGATCCAGGCCGCCACGCAGATCAACGAGGCCACGCTGTCCTTCGTGCCCAAGGTCGTCGCCGCCGTGCTGACCTTGGCGGTGGCGGGGCCGTGGATGCTGACGACGCTGGTGGAGTACATCCAGCGAACGTTGATGACGATTCCGTCTGTGGTGGGGTGAGAGCTTGGATGCTTTCGCGAAGCGCCTCTCAACTCGGCGCCGTGTTGCCGGGAGTCCGCCCCGGCGGGCGGGTAACTTTTCTCTGCTGCGCCAGAGAAAAGTCACCAAAAGAGAGGCGCTGAACCGCATACCAGCACCACATGCACGAGTTGCGCCGCGCAACAGACTCTGGGCGAGTGTGCAGACGCGAGCCGCTGCGCTCTCGCTGCTGTCCTTGTCACCCACGCCACTCATCGCAACAGCGGGCCGCCTAACGCGCGGCTGCACGCCGTGCTCACGAAAAATCCAAATGCAGCGTCGCTCGGGCGACGCGATCATGGCGCAGCATCCGCCGGAGCGTCGCCCCAGCGACGCCGTATTTGCATGCACTGGAAAGCCCGGCGTGCAGCCGGCGTTAGGCGGCGTGAAGTGGCGCGCCATGGCGCTCTTCACAAGGACAGCAGCGAGAGCGCAGCGGCTCGCGTCTGCCCGCAATACCGGTGGATGTTTTCGCGCGCCGCTCATGGCGGCGTACCGCTCGCATGCGGTTCAGGGCCTCTTCTTTGGTGACTTTCTTCTGGCCCCGCAGAAGAAAGTTACCCCGCTGCCGGGCGGGACTCCCGGCAATGCACCGAGCGAACAGGCTCTGCGCGAAGGCAGCCCACAACGGAGCACCTGAGCGCCCATGTTCACCGTCACCGAACCCCAACTCCTCGCCTGGCTGAACCCGCTGCTCTGGCCCTTCATCCGCACACTGGCGCTGTTCGCGGGCATGCCCACGTTCAGCCAGCGCAACGTGCCGCTGCGGCTGCGCATCGGCCTGAGCCTGTTCATCGCCGTCGCGGCGCAGCCCTCGCTGCCGGACATCCCGCCCACGCCGCTGGACTCGCTGCCCGCCCTCACGCTGCTGATCGCCCAGCAACTGCTGATCGGCCTGTCCATGGGCTTCGCGGTGCGCATCGTGTTCGCCGCGCTGGAGTTCGCCGGTGAGCTGATCGGCCTGCAGATGGGCCTGAACTTCGCCGGCTTCTTCGACCCCAGCTCCGGCGCCCAGGGCACGGCCAGCGCGCGCTTCTTCGGCAGCATGGTGGCCTTTCTGTTCATCGCCATCAACGGCCACCTGCTGCTCATCAACGCGCTGATCCAGAGCTTCCATGCCTTTCCCGTCGGCGACGAACCCTTCGCCTTCCTGCGGATCGCAAAACCCCAGCAATGGGGAGCCGAGATCTTCAACATCGGCCTGTGGATCGCGCTGCCGCTCATCACGATGCTGATGTTCGTCAACCTCGTCCTGGGCGTCATCTCCCGCGTGGCGCCGCAAATCGGCGTGTTCTCGGTCGGCTTCCCGCTGACGGTCAGCGTCGGCCTGATCGGCATGGTGGCCACGCTGCCGCTGATGCAGACGCCGTTCACCGTGGCGCTGGAGCGGCTGCTGGCGGCATTCGGCTAACCCGGATATGTCGCGAGGTACGCGGGAATTGCGCGGATGCCAGGCGCCGGGGGATGCGCCGAGACGGCCGCAGCCAATGCCCGCAGGCATTGGCGAGGAGTTGAGGTGCAGCCGACAAGCCTGGCGCCGCGCAAGCCCGCGTAGGCCCCTGAAGCCAAAGTGGATATCACCTTGAACGGCGAGATCGCCGTGTTCATCGGTGTTGCAGGTCGGCGGGGGCCGGCCTCGCGAAATATCCGGGCTGGCACCGTTCGGTTCAGCCGTTCGTGCGGGATGTGCGCCCGCTGAATCAACCGGTTCGGGCCTCAGCGCTGGATAAGATCCCGCCGGCCCCGCTCGTCGCCGTCGTCGCGAAATCCTTCAATCAACTGAACCATGACCAACGTCAGTCATCAGGTCGCCTCCGTTGCCCGTTTGCGAACCGGCATTCCGGGCCTAGATCGCATCCTGGGCGGCGGACTCTTCCAGTCCGGCGTCTACATGATCCAGGGACTGCCCGGGTGCGGGAAGACGATCTTGGCCAACCAGATCTGCTACAGCCACGTGAAGGAAGGCGGCAAGGCCATCTACGTCACGCTGCTGGCCGAGTCCCATTCGCGGATGATCCAGCACCTGTCGACGCTGACGTTCTTCGATGTCAATGCGCTGCCCAGCGGCCTCTCCTACATCAGCGCGTTCCATGAGCTGGAGACCGGCGGGCTCAAAGGCCTGATGTCCATCCTGCGCCGCGAGATGAAGCCCGGGCGCGGCATCCTGGTGCTCGACGGGCTGGTCACCGCCGAAGAGGCCGCATCCACAGACCTGGAGCTGAAGAAGTTCGTGCACGAGTTGCAAGGCATCGCCGAACTCCACGAATGCACGGTGCTGCTGCTGACGAGCGGCTACACACAGCGCATGGCCGCCGAGCACACCATGGTCGACGGCATCATCGAGGTGGAGGACAAGCTCTTCGACGTCAGGACCGAGCGTTCGATCCAGATCAAAAAATTCCGCGGCGCCGGGCCCCTGCGCGGCAAGCATGCGATGCGCATCGACCAGACGGGGATCAGCGTGTTCCCGAGGATCGAGACGCTGTACGGCGGCCAGTCCGTGCCGGTTCAGGGACGCCGCGCCGTTACCAGCGGCGTGCCCAGCCTGGATCAGCTGCTCGCGATCGGCGGCATTCCGGCGGCCAGCGCCACCGTGGCGCTGGGCTCTACGGGCACGGGCAAGACGACGATGGGCATTCACTTCATCGCAGCGTCGTCGGCAGCGGAGCCTGGCCTGCACCTGGGCTTCTTCGAGGCCCCAGACCGCCTGCGCGCCAAGGCCCGCTCCATCGGTCAGCCGCTGGAAGCCCTGGAAGCCGCCGGCTGCCTGGAGCTGATGTGGCAGACACCCGGCGAATTCATGCTCGACGAGATCGGCGACCGACTGCTCGCGGCCGTGGACAGAACCGGCGCGCGGCGGCTGGTCATCGATGGCCTGTCGGGCTTTCTGGACGCGGCGATCTACCCCGAGCGCATCAACCGCTACTTCTCCAGCCTCGTCGCCGAACTGCGCAGCCGCCAAGTCACGACGTTCATGACGCTGGAGACGCGGGACGCGCTGGCGAGCGTCGTTTCAATGCCGTGGGGCGTGTCGGGCCTGGTCGACAACCTGTTCTTCCTGCGGTTCGTGCATGACGAGGCGCAGGTGGAGCGGCTGCTGACCATCATCAAGATGCGCGACACCGACCATCACGCTGAACTGCGACGCCTGCAGATCGGCGCAACCGGCCTGCGGGTATGCGATTTGCTGGCTGCCGCTGGCGATGTCATCCCGATGGCCGCCCCTGCACCGGAGACAAGAGCCGATGGCGGTGCGGGGTCGACGAAGTAACGCATTACGAAGCGCAGCGTGAAGACGATTCTGGTTGTTGATGACGAAATCGGCACGGCCGAGATAGTCAGCCAGCTCCTTTGCGAGGAAGGTTATGCCGCAACCTATTCCGCAAACGGTGCCGCCGGGTTGGCCCAGGCCCAGGCGCACGTGCCGGACCTCGTCATCGCGGACTTCATGATGCCGGTGATGAACGGGGCCGATTTCGTCCAGGCCCTGCATGCGGACCCTCGCTTTTCCGCCACCAAGATCATCCTCAACAGCGGCCTACCCGAGGAGCTCGTCGGCCGCGACACGGCCGACTACCACCGGTTTCTGCGCAAGCCATTCCCGATGGTGCGCCTGCTGGAGCTCGTCGAGGAACTGATCGGCCCGGCCACCGACTGACGCCACGCCAGGCGTCGCAATTGGGGCAAGCCCGGAACACCCACAGCGTGGCGTTGGCTGCTCAGGGCAGACGGGCTGTCACGGGTACCCACTAGACTAGCTGTTCGGTCATCGGCCTGGATGATGGCCGAACGACCAGCGAACCGGGAATTCCGGTGCCGCACGCAGGGCGCGCAGGAGATGGCGCTGCACACGGCTCATGCCGCCAAGCATCCCGCGCAGGGGCCTGCACAGAACCGACACAAGAAGATCAATGGCCAACGGGGCGGATAGTTTCAGGTTTGACTCATGATGGGTGAGATCAAGGATTTGGGTTTGGACAATTGCGCCAGCGAGCCGATCCACATCCCCGGGGCCATACAGCCCCATGGGGCGTTGATCGCGTTCCAAGACGGTCGCGCCAGCTGGTTCTCCGCCAACCTGTCCCGCCTGACCGGCCTGGACGCCCAGCTGGGCTGCTCGATCGCCACGCTGACAGGGCCGGCATGCTGGCTCGCCCAGCTGGATCCCGACTTCGACGACGTCGCCGAGGGCGAACCTGTCACCGACCTGGTCGTCGATCCGGCGGGCGTGGAATGGTCGCGTGCCGTGCATCGATTCGACGGTCAGGTTCTCATCGAGTTCGAGCGCTCGCTGAGCAGCGTCCGCGACCCCTACGCGACGTCACGGCTGTTCAACAAGATCAAGGTCCAGAAAGACATCCCGACGCTGCTGCAGATCTGCTGCGACGAGATCCGCGCCTGGACCGGCTTCGACCGGGTGCTGGGTTATGTGTTCCAGCCCGACCTGAGCGGCGATGTCGTCGCCCAGTCCAAGTCCGACCGGGCCGATTCGTTCCTCGGCATGCGGTTCCCCGGCTCCGACATCCCGGCCCAGGCCCGCGCGCTGTACGTGCGCAACACGCTGCGCTTCATCTCGGACGTCGGCTACGCCCCCGTCGCGCTGATCGGCCACGCGGCGGCCGCTCCACTGGACCTGTCGGGCGCTGCCTTGCGCAGCGTGTCGCCCATCCACATCGAGTACCTCAAGAACATGGGGGTCGGCGCCTCCATGAGCGTTTCCATCGTGCTCAACGGTGAGTTGTGGGGCATGTTTGCCTGCCACCACAACGACGCACTGCAGGTGCCGCTGGCCGTGCGCGAATCCTGCGACATGGTGGCGAGCTTCGTCACCTCACGCCTGCAGGCGCTGCTGGCCGAGGAACTGGCCGCACGGCATCGCGACGCGGCCAGCCTCACGAGCCGCCTGGGCGCGGAGTTTGCGCAAGCGGACGACCCCATCCTCTATCTGCTCAGGTCTGAACAGGAATTCCGCCGCGTGCTGCGGGCGGACGGGCTGATCCTGACGCATCGCGGCAAGATGGTGGCCACCGGCGACGTGCCGCATGACCTGGCCGTTCGCATCGCGCAACATTTCGCGCAGCCTGATCATCTGGGCCATCCCGTCACTCGCCGCGATGAGTGGCCGGCCACGCTGCAAGAGGTGCTGGGCGCCTGGGTCGGCATGCTGCCGATCGACTTCGACCCCGCCGCAGGCGGCCGGATGCTCGTCATGCGCAAGGAGCAGCTTGCCACGGTGCGCTGGGCCGGCGAGCCGACCAAGGTCTATGGCCAGGGGCCCAACGGGCCCAGGCTTTCGCCCAGGGGCAGCTTCAACGAGTGGCAGGAGCAGGTGTCGGGCGTTGCCCGGCCGTGGCTGGCGGTCACGCTGGAGATTGCCAACACCATCCGCACCGAGCTGTCGCGGGCCGTGGCCGCCATGCACCTGGATGCCGAGGAGGCGCGGCGCCACCTGCTGGCCATCCTCGGGCATGACCTGCGCGACCCGCTGCACGCCATCCGCCTGTCGGCGACGCTGCTCCAGCGCGACGAAGGCAGCCGCAAGCTCGGTGACCGCATCGATCGCTCCTCCGGCCGCATGCAGCGGCTGATCGCCCAGGTGCTCGACTTCAGCCGCGCAGAAGCCGGCCTGCCACTCGTGGGGCAGGAGGCTGACGCCGACATCTGTGCCATCGTGCGGGACCTGGTGGAGGAGTCCCGGTTCAGCCACCCCGGTGTGGATTTCCAGGTGGAGACGCCGGCCAGCCTCCCCTGCCGCACCGACAGCTCCCGCCTGTCCCAGGCGATGGGCAACCTGCTCAGCAACGCCCGCCACCATGCGGCGGTCGGCACGACCGTCAACGTCACGCTAGAGCAGGCGGGCAGCCAGCTGCGATTTGCGGTGAGCAATGTGGCCAGCCCCATCCCGGCCGAACTGCTCGCAACGCTTTTCGACCCGCTCAAGCGCATCGGGCGCGCCGCCACCAATCGCTCCGGGCTCGGGTTGGGCCTCTACATCACGAAGCGCATTGCGACCGCGATGGGAGGAGACGTGACCTACGCCTACCGCGACGGCCGCGTGGAGTTCGTGCTCGCCATCACCGCTGCCGCGACTGCGGAAGGTGGCCAGGCCGGCCCCGGCAGCTTTTAGGGCCTGATCGGCGCCGCCGCAGAGGCAGCCGCCGTTCACCGAGGCGCTGCAGCGGCCGCTGGCGGCGTTGGGCTGGCGCCTGGCCGCGCCGCAGGCCTCGCATACGATCGCCGGCTCCTCCACCGGCCAAGACCCAGCCCATGCAACGCATCGGCACCACGCTCCCGTGCACCCCACCTCCCCTGCCCGCGCAAGGCGGCCAGCCATGACGCCACCTCAGGCTCGCCAAGCCGCGCACCGCCTGCGCCTGCTGCTGCAGACGGCGCGCGACATGATGGTCTCCATGGGCCCGCTGCTGCTGCTCGGTGGCGGCCTGCTCGTGGCCGCCTACTGGTGGCTGGACCCTCAACCGCCCAGCCAGGTGCGGCTGGCCACCGGCCCGGCCGGCAGCGCCTACGCCGGCTTCGGCGACGGCTATGCCAAGGCGTTGGCGCGCGAGCGCATCCAGGTGCAGTTGCTGGCCACCGAAGGCGCGCAAGACGACCTCGCCCTGCTGCGCGCGGGCGCAGCCGACGTGGGCTTCGTGCGCGGCGGCATGGCCGACCCGGCCGCCGACACGGAGGCCGGCATCGTCTCGCTGGGCAGCCTGTTCTACGAACCCATCTGGGTCTTCTACCGCCGCGATCTCGCCATCGCCCGCCGCCAGCCCGGCGGCGAACTGCAGCGCCTGACACAGCTGCGCGGCCTGCGCGTCAATGTCGACCAGGACGGCAGCGGCGTCCCCCAGATCGCCGAGAAGCTGCTGGCGCTGAACCAGCTCAAGGCCAGCGACCTGCGGCTGTCCAACCTGGCGCCGGACGAAGCCGGCGCGGCGCTGCGCCAACGCAAACTGGACGCCGCCGTGCTGATCTCGGCGCCACAGGCCGGCCTGATCCGCGCGCTGCTGCAAGACCCGGCCATCGCGCTGATGCCCTTCGAGCAGAACGAGGCCTATTCGCGCCACCTGCCCTTCCTCTCCACCGTGACGCTGCCGCGCGGCGTGGTGGACCTGGCGGCCGACCTGCCACCGCACGACGTACCTCTGCTGGCCACCACCACCGCGCTGCTGGCACGCGAGCAGACCCACCCGGCACTGCGCCAACTGTTCGCGCAGGCAGCCCTGGGCCAGCACAGCGAAGCCGGCTGGTTCAACGGTGCGCGCGACTTCCCCAACACCCGCACCAGCGAACTGCCCGTCAGCGCAGAGGGCGACCGCGCCATCAACGGCACGCCGCCGGCCTGGTCCCGCTACCTGCCCTTCTGGGCGGGCAACCTGCTGGAGCGCATGTGGCTGGTGGTGGGCGGCCTGCTGGTGCTGATGCTGCCGCTGTCACGCGTGGTCCCGCCGCTCTACACCTTCCGCGTGCGCTCACGCGTGTTCCGCTGGTATGCGCGGCTGCGCGACGTGGAAGCCAAGCTCGAAACCGGCACCGGCGAGCGCGACGCGCTGCTCGACGAACTGGACGAACTCGACCGCGTCACCCACCGCATCGCCGTGCCGCTGTCCTATGCCGACGAGCTCTACGCGCTGCGCAACAACATCCACGCGGTGAGGAAGCGGCTGATGGCGCGGCGCTCGCCAACGGGGGACGGGCTGGCGGACTGACGGAGGAGCGAGCTGCACAGCCGCATGCTGGGCAGCGCTTCTCTTGCCCACCTGAAGGATTGCAGCTTCGTGCCAGTCGACCGATCCGCAGCGGCCATGCCCCTGGTTAGCCACAGTACCCAGCTGTTCGGGGCCGAGTAGATTCGTTGCAAACCACAACGATGCTCGAGGACATGCAAGCGAAGGTCGATTCAGTCGCGAAGAAGCTGCGGCGATCCGTGACGCTGCTCGAATATCTGTGCCAGTGGCCATCGCGCCCTACGGAAGGACCAGCGGGCCTTTTATGTTCAAGCTGTAGCGGAACAACGCCCCGCGCACCGATCGAACGACGACGAGGTCATTGTCCGATGTGGACAGCTGCTCACCCCAGGACAACTGATGCTCGACGCTAGGCGCATCTTGAAGGTTCGGGTAAAGGCTCCCAAAGTTGACTGTCTCGGTGATCCCTCCGAACCGGTAGACGGTGAGGAACGGCGTCCTCGCAGAGCCGCGGACACTTTGCGGCGCGAAGCTGGCAAGCGTGTTGCCATCGCTGGAGACAAGAACGTTGGAGAGGTAGACAGGCACCGTCCAGACAACCGTACGAGCATCAGGACGAGTCACGATAGTCAGTTGAGAAACTGGGTCTGACACGACGCAAAATGACCGGGTGGAATTGCAGGCCGAAGTGGCGGGCTGCGGAGGCATTGCCGGTGGCAAGTGACCGTGAGCCCAACTCGCGGATGTGAGCAGCGCCGCTGCAAAGCTAGCTCTGGCTCCCGCCCAGGCATCCTGGTATTGCCTTAACGTCCGAAAGCGCGGCATGTCCATGGGCTCAAATTATGGTGGCCCCTTTGGTCAAGATGCCTTCACCGCGCGCTTACCTTGCACGCGCAACGAAGTAGGCAAAGAACGCGCCCCTGTTCCGTCGCCCCTCGCTGCGCTTCTCGGCTCATCCAAAGGGGAACCCCGGAACGGCCAAGCCCCGAAGCCGGCTGCCGCGAGGTATTCGCCTTGCCCCCTTTAGCGCCGCCGAGCAGCGCAAGGCCTTGAGGGCGTGCGCGAAGCGCACTTCGTGAACTGACTCCGTGCGGCTGTCTGACCGGAGCGTAGCGGAGGGAGTTCCGCACGGGCCCTCAAGGCCTGAGCAGCGCAGGGAACCCGCAGCTTTGCTGCGGGCGGTGCGGTCGGGGGCGCTTTCTTTGCCTACTTTCTTGTGCGCACAAGAAAGTAGGTCGCCCGCCGGGGCGAAATCCCGGCGCGATGCAACGCGTCAAGTCAGTCGTCGCCAAGGCATCCCCGACCGTCATGGGCAGGTCGGCTGCAGTTCACTGCAGCTCCCCGTTGACCGCCTTGTGGCGGCGCATCAGGCTGTCTCGAAGGCCGCTCCGGGTCGAGTGCACCGCTTCGTGGGGCTGCTGCAAAAAGCAGCAACCAGCCTCAAGCCACCACCATCGCCGAACCCTCAAGCCTCCCGCAATGCCGTCGTCACCGGCAACGACGCCGCTCGCACCGCCGGGAACAGGCCGCCGATGAAGCCGATGGCGAGCGCCCACTTGATGCCTTCCCACAGCAGCTGCGGCGACACCGCCAGGCTGAAGCTCAGCTTGCCGACCGCCCCGGCCGACATCGTCGACGCCTCGAAACCGTTGAAGATCAACCAGGCGAGCGCGCCGCCGACCAGGCCGCCGATCAGCGCCAGCAGCGTCGTCTCCAGCATCACCGCCACGACCACCGGCAGGCCGCGAAAGCCGATGGCGCGCAGCGTGGCGATCTCACGGGCGCGGCTCGCGACGGCGGCGAACATCGTGTTGAGCGCGCCGAACACCGCACCCACGGCCATGATGGCGCCCACCGTGATGCCGATGGCGCGCAGCATCTGCGTCATCTTTTCGGACTGCTTGGTGAAGAACTCCAGCGTCGTGCTGGCCTTGACCTTGAGCGCCGGGTTGTTCTCCAGCGACTCGCTGAAGGCCTTGATGGCCGCGGCGTTCTCGAGCTTGACGGTGGCCGAGTTGCGGCCGCTGCCGCGCTTGTAGGTGTCGTTGACGACGTTGGCATCGGCCCAGAGCTCCGAGTCCATCGCGTCGCCCGACGCGAAGATGCCGACGATGGTCCACGGCTGGTTGCCCAGCTTCAGCGTGGCGCCGAGCTTGAGGCCGTCGAACTGCCGCACCGCGCCCTTGCCCACGATGATCTCGCGCAGCCCGGGCTGGAAGGTCCGGCCTTCGATGATCCGGGCATTGGGCCGCACGGTGAAGGCGGCTTCGCTGATGCCGCGCACCTGGGCGCTGCCGGAGTCACCCGTGGGGCTGCCACGCACCGGGAGGTTCGCGGCCACCACGGTCTCGGCCGAAACGATGGCCTCGCCCTTGGCATTGCGCGCCACGCCGGGCGCCTGCTCGATCTGCACGATGTCTTCGCGGCTCAGCGCCGACGACACCTCGTTGGCCGAGGCGCCGCGCAGCACGATGGCGGTGTCCAGGCTGCCGGCATTGCGCTGCGTGCGCGCATAGCCCTCGGCCATGGCCAGCAGCGCCACCAGCACACCCACGACGCCGGCAATGCCCACCACGATGACGGCAGACGACCCCATGCGCTGCGTCAGCGTGCTGATGCCTACCGCCGCGACGGAGCGCGTCTGCGCACCGCTGCGGAACAGCAGCATCCACAGCGCCAACAACACGGCCACGGCCAGTGCGCCGTACCAAGGCATGGCCACCCATGCCACGAGCACGGCGGCCAGCAGCAGCACGAGGCCGAAGTTCTTCAGGAATTTCATGGTCAGGCCTCCCGCCGGGCCGCCCCAAGGGAGGCCTGCGCCCCCTCGGGGGGCAGAGAACGAAGTGAACGTGGGGGTTTCATGTCATGCCCTCCCGGCCAGTGCATCGGTGATGTTCACGCGCATCGCGCGCAGCGCCGGCAGCGCGCCGACAGCCAGGCCGAACAGCAGCGACAGCCCCGCACCGGTCATCCAGCTCGCCAGGCCGGCCGCCGGCAGGTTCAGCGCACCACCACTGCCCGCACTGACCGCCGGGCCGATGACGCTGGCCAGCAGCAACCCCACGACACCGCCGATGAGCAGCAGCAGCACGGACTCGGCCAGCACCATGGCCAGCACACTCCCGCCGGAGAAGCCCAGCGTCTTGAGCACCGCAATCTCGCCGGTGCGCTCGCGCACCGCCTGCATCATCGTGTTGCCGGCCAGCAGCAGCAGCGTGAAGAACACGGCGCCCATGATGGAGGTGACGATGAGGTTGATGTCGGCCAGCTGGCGCATCCAGGCCGACATGGCGGCCTGCTCCGTCAGCGTGCGCGTCTCGTGGTCGGAGTTGGCGGAGATTTCGTCGATGGCCTTGAGCACGCGGTCGGCCTGGCCGACGTCCTTCACGCGCGTCACATACCAGCCCACCTGGCCCTGGTTCCACGGCGTGGTGTCGTCGAAGTACTTCCAGTTCAGCAGGAACATCTGTTCATACCAGGCGCCGCTCTTCTTGTCGGCCGCCTTGATGATCCCGACGATCTTGAACGGCCAGTTCTGGCTGCCGTTGCGATCGGGGAAGATGGTGGACTGCATGGGCACCTGGTCACCCACCTTCCAGCCGAACTTCCTGGCCAGGCCCTCGCCGACGAGGGCGCCATCCTTGACCTCGGCAAAGGCCTTGCGATGCTCGGGCGACACCAGCATCTCCGGGTAGACGTCGAGGTAGTTGGGCGAGACCGCGAAGCTGAACACGGCGTTCTCGGGCTTTTGGTAGGCGCCGCCAAACCAGTTGGCGAAGGCCACGTCCTTGACGCCGTCGATCTGCCCGATGCGCGCGCCCAGCGACATCGGCAGCAGCTGGATGAAGCTGAGCTTGGCGCCCGTCTGCAGCCGCTGTGCGCCGTTCGCGCTTTTGCCTGCCTGGTCGAAGCCGACGCGCACCGCGTCCAGCAGCCCGAACAGCAGGAAGGCCGTGATGATGGACACCAGCGTCAGAAAGGTCCGCAGCTTGCGCCGGAACAGCGCCGCCCAGATGAGATGGAGGTATTTCATGGCCGTCTCCTCACGCCACCGCCATGGCCTCGGCTTGCGTGACCAGCGTGCCCTTGTCCAGGTGCAGCGTGCGGCTGGCGCGGGCAGCGGCGCGCGGGTCGTGGGTGACCATGACGATGGTCTTGCCATGGTCGCGGTTGAGCGCCTGCAGCAGCGTCAGCACGTCTTCGGCCGATTGCCGGTCCAGGTCGCCGGTGGGCTCGTCGCAGACCAGCAGCGTCGGGTCGGACACGATGGCCCGCGCGATGGAGACCCGCTGCTGCTGGCCGCCCGACAGCTCGGTCGGCTTGTGCGAGGCGCGATCGGCCAGGCCGACGAGCTGCAGCGCGATGGCCGCCCGCTTGCGGCGCTCGCCGGCCGACAGCTTGGTCAGCAGCAGCGGCAGCTCCACGTTCTTCTGCGCCGACAGCGTGGGCATGAGGTTGTAGAACTGGAACACGAAGCCGACGCGCGACGCCCGCCACTTCGCCAACGCGCCGCCGGAGAGCTTGTCGATGCGCTCGCCCCCCACGCTGATGGCGCCGCCGGTGGGCGCGTCCAGCCCGCCCATCAGGTTCAGCAGCGTCGTCTTGCCGGAACCCGACGGGCCCATCAGCGCGAGGAAGTCGCCCTGCTGCACATCGAGATCGATGTGATGCAGCACCTCCACGGTCTGCTTGCCGCGCGTGTAGACCTTGGACAGGTCACGGACCTCGATCAAAGCGCTCATGCTCATTCCTTGCTTGCGATGGTTGAACCCTGCTTCAGCTCCGCAGGCGGCGACAGGACGACCGTCTCGCCTGCCTTTACCCCTTCGATGGCCAGCTTGACCTTGCCGACGTCAGCGCCCAGCTTGACGCTGCGCTGCTCTGCGCGGCCGTCACTGACGACGAACACGACCTGCCCCCCGTCGCGCTCGACGACCGCCTCCGGCGGCAGCAGCACGCCCGGCAGCGGCTTCGCCTCCGCGCGCGGCTTGGCCGCCAGGAAGCTCACCCGCACGCCCATGTCGGGCACGACACGCTCGTCCTTCTGGTCCATCGCCACCCGCACCTTGACGGTGGCCTTGCCACGGTCGGCGCTGGGGATGACGGCCACCACATGGGCCGGAATGCGCCAGTCCGGGTAGGCGTCCAGCACCGCTTCGCAGGGCATGTCGGCCTTGACCTGCGCGATGTAGGCCTCGTTGACGTCGACGTTCACCTCCAGCGAGTCCATGTCGACGATCGTGCCCACGCCGGTGCGCGTGAAGCCGCCGCCCGCGGACAGCGGCGAGATGATTTCGCCCACCTGGGCGGCCCTGGCCGTGACGACGCCATCGAACGGCGCCCGCACGGTGGCGTAGTCGAAGTTGACCTGCGCCTGCTTGAGCTGGGCCTGCGCCGCTTCCACCTGGCGCTGCGAGGCCTCCAGCTGCGCGGCATAGGTCTTGACCGCCGTGGCCGTCTGCTCGTGGTTCTGGCGCGTCGTCATGCCGGTGGCGGCCAGCTCGGCCTGGCGCCGGGCGTCGGCCTGGGCCTGCGCGAGCTGGGCCCGCACCTGCCCCTGGCTGGCCTGAGCGGAACGCACCTGGGCCTCGGCAGCGGCCCGCGCGGCCTTCAGACCCGTGTCGTCCAGCCGCGCCAGCACCTGCCCCTTCCTGACCTTGAAGCCCTCGTCGATGAGCACCTCGGTCAACGTGCCGGTGATCTGCGCCGACACGGTGGCCATGCGCCGCGCCGTCACATAACCCGTGGCCTGCAGTACCGCGTCGCTGCGCGCCCCCTGCCCGTTGGCGCGCACCGTGGTCGTCTCCACGGCGACCGGCTTGCTGGCAGTGATGAACCACCACGCAGCCCCGCACGCCAGGGCCAGCACGGCCGCGCCGGCCACCACGCCCCAGAGCCATTTCGGCGGCCCGCCGTCATGGTCGTCACGCTGCGCGCCGTCGATGCGCAGCTCTTTCAGCAATCCGGTATCGATGACAAGCTCCCGAAGTTGTCATGCGGTTAGGAACCGGGGGTGATTGTGCGTAGACAGCGCTGACAAACCATAGGGCTTTCGATGAAAGGCAGCCCACGGGAGCGAATCGACAGCACGGCCGATGAACGGGAGAACGGGCGGGCGCAGCCGCGCCCGGCGCGGCGTCAGCTGGCCACCAGGCCGTTGCGGATGGCGTAGACGGTCAGCTCGGAGTTGTTCGTCAGCCCGAGCTTTTCGAGCATGCGCGCGCGGTAGACGCTGACGGTCTTGGGGCTGAGCATCAGCTCCTCGGCGATGTCCGACAGCCGCTTGCCCGAGGCGATCATCACCAGCGTCTGCAGCTCGCGGTCGGACAGCTTGTGGTGGGCCTGCTCGGTGACCGGCGCCGTGAGGCTCTCGACCAGCATCTGCGCGATCTCCGGCGTCACGTACTTGCGGCCCTGGGCCACCGTGCGCACGGCCTGCACCAGCGTGGCCGGGTCGCCGCCTTTGTTGACATAGCCGTAGGCGCCGGCCTTGAGCGCACGGATGGCGTACTGGTCTTCCGGGTACATCGACACGATCAGCGTGCGCAGCGTCGAGCCCTCGTCCTTGAGCACATGCAGCACGTCCAGGCCCGAGCGGCCGGGCATGTTGATGTCCAGCACCAGCACGTCGCAGGGGTTGTCCTTGCCCAGCGTGTGCAGTAGACCGCGCAGTTCGGTGTAGTCGCCGGCCTCGCCGACGACCTCGATGTCGTTCGCGTCGGCCAGCGTGTCGCGGATGCCGCGGCGGATCAGGCCGTGGTCGTCACAGAGAATCACACGGATCACAGACGCCCCCAGATGGAGTTGCCATGGTCGTCACCGAAGCCGGTGGCATCGTCCAGCGCCTCGATGGCTTCGGCCGCGAGCGGCACGGTCAGGATGAGGCTGGTGCCGCGGCCCGGCGTGCTGGACAGGTCCACCCAGCCGCCGACGGTCGCCGCGCGCTCGTGCAGACCACGGAGGCCGAAGGAGCGCTCCTTGGCCAGGTCCCCGGCCTCGACGCCCCGGCCGTTGTCGCGGATCTCCAGCGTCAGCACGCCGGAGTCCAGGCTGAGCTCGATGTCCACCCGCGTCGCCCCGGCATGCTTGGAAACATTGGTCAATGCCTCCTGCGCAGTGCGGTAGGCCACCAGCGGCACCCCGGCCGGCAGCGCCAGGCGCTCCTCACCGATACGCAGCGCCGCCTCGATGCCCGTGCGGCGCTCGAAGCGCGCCGTCATCCACTGCAGCGCAGCCACCAGGCCCTGCTCCAGGATGGCCGGCCGCAGGTTGTGCATGATGCGCTGGCTCGCCTCGATGGCCGAGCTGACCGTCTCGAGCGCCGCCGCCACGCGCTGGCGCACCGCGGGCTCCTGCGCGTGACGATCGATCCAGGCGAGGTCAAACTTCAGGGCCGTCAACGACCCGCCCACGTCGTCATGGATCTCGCGCGCAATGGCCGCCCGCTCCAGCTCCACGCTGGTCTGCAGATGGCCCGCCAGCTCATGCAGACGCTGCTTGGAACGCAGCAATTCGTCGTCTGCCGCCTGACGGGCGCGCTCGCTGTCGGCCGCATCGATGGCGTTGAGCAGCGCGGGCGCCAACCGCGCGAGGTTGTTCTTGAGCAGATAGTCCGAGGCGCCGTTGCGCATGGCCGCGACGGCCGCGTCCTCCCCGATTTCACCGGAGACCAGCAGGAAAGGCGTCAGCAATTGCCGCACCTTGACGGCCTCCAGCACCTCCAGTCCAGTGAAGCCTGGCAGGTTGTAGTCCGACACGACGGCATCCCAGCGCTGGCCCAGTGCCGCCAACACCGCGGGCAGCGAGTCCAGCCGCTCCATCTCCAGCGTCAGCCCCGCACGCGTCAGCTGGGCGCGGATGAGTTGGTGGTCGAGGTCGGAATCCTCGACATGCAGCACGCGCAGGATCCGGCCGGCCTGCTCCACACCAGAAGTCGTCATGGGACCGCAGTATGCCGCGCCCCTGGGCGGCCCCCAGGAGCGCCCCAGGGCCGCGAGGGCGCCACGCTCAACGCCGCCAGACCGGTAATACCGCTCGTTCTCGCAACATCTGCCGGTCGACACCTGACGAAAATGGCCCGAACATGCAATGATTGATTCGCCCCCCATCGATTTCAAAGGGCCATGGGACAAGAAGCAGCATCCCCTCTCGGAGACACGATGCAAATAGACAGCTCCACTGCAGAACTCGACGGCGACATGTCCACCATGTCGCTGCTGGCGGCTGCGGAACTGCAGGATCACCTGATGACGGTGACAAACGACCTGGAACGCCTGCAGCGCCTGCTCGACGACGCTGGCGAAGCCTTGTCGACCCACTTCTTCAGCGCGTCCAACGAGGCCATGACGCTGCTCAGCAGCAGTGATGGCACGCCTGCCTCCGCCGGTCTCAAACAGATCATGCAGGACATCGCCGGCGCGGTCACCGCACTGCAGTTCCAGGACATGGCGACGCAGTTGATCGCCCACACCAGCCAACGCCTGCGCAACTGCGCTGACCAGTTGGCCCGCGACACCTTCGGCATGGATGACGAAGACGGCGCCGCCGTTGTCGAGATCGCGCCGCTGCGCCCCAACCCGGTCACGCAGGACGAGATGGACGCCGGTTCCATCGAACTTTTCTGAATCTACCCAGCCCCCCAGGCAACACGTTCTCTCGGAGAAAATTCAAATGCACTCAATCCTTGCTGTCGACGATTCGGCCTCGATGCGCCAGATGGTGGCCTTCACGCTCAAGAACGCCGGCTTCAACGTGGTGGAAGCAGTGGACGGGCAGGACGCCTGGGAAAAGTCCGGCACGCGAGACTTCGATCTCGTGCTGACCGACCAGAACATGCCTCGCATGGACGGCATCAGCCTCACCAAGAAGCTGCGCGAGAACCCGAAATTCAAGACCACGCCCATCCTGATCCTGACCACCGAGTCCAGCGACACGATGAAGCAGGCCGGCCGCGCCGCGGGCGCCACCGGCTGGCTGGTCAAGCCCTTCGATCCGGCCAAGCTGATCGAGGTGATCGGCAAGGTCATCCGCTGAAGTCCGTTCGACGGGAGTACCAGCCATGGGTGACATGACCACCGAAGGCGCCAGCATCAGTGCTGGCATCGACCTCAGCCAGTTCTATCAGGTCTTCTTCGAGGAAGCCGGCGAGAACCTCGACAACATGGAGCAGCTGCTGCTCAATGTGAACGTCGAGGAGGCCGACGACGAAGAGCTGAACGCCATCTTCCGCTGCGCGCACTCCATCAAGGGCGGCGCAGCGACCTTCGGCTTTTCCGACGTCGCCGAGCTGACCCACCAGATGGAGACGCTGCTGGACAAGCTGCGTCGCCACGAACTCCAGCCGAACGCGGCCATGGTGGACGTGCTGCTGCAGTCCGGCGACGCGCTGCGCGCGCAGCTGGGCCGCCACCAGGGCTCCGGCGCCGACCCGTTCGACACGACGGACCTGCTCGTCAGCATCAAGAGCTTCGTTGAAGGCGGCAGCGCGCCAGCACCGGTCGCCGCGCCCGTCGCAGCCCCCAAGGCCGCTGCGGCGCCGGCACCGGCTCAGCCCGCCGCCGCGCCGGCCGCCGCCGGCAAGCCCGGCACACGTCTGCTGGAATTGCAGGTCGGCCCCCTGCCCGACCCAAGCATCGCCGACAACCTGGTCGAACTGTTCAAGGAAATCACCGATCTCGGCACCATCGAACCGCTGGACGCCGGGCAAAGCTCGGACGGCATGCGGCGCTTCAAGGTGCTCACGAGTTCCTCGGACAACGACCTGCTGGACCTCTTCACCTTCCACGTGGCGCGTGAGCAGGTCAAGCTGATGCCGTTGAGCACCGGCTTCGGCTTCTACGACGGCGCGCCTGGTGCCCCGCCAGCCGAAGCCCCGTCCTCCGACCCAGGCTACGGCTTCTTCGACGACGCGCCCGGCGTGCCCCACGCCCCGGCCGCCGAAGCCGCACCGGCCGCAGCTGCCGCGCCCGCACCCACGGCGGCCATCGTGCCGGCTCGCCCGGCCACGCCCGCCAAGACCGACGCCAAACCCGCCGGCGGCGGCCTCGACCAGACGACGCTGCGCGTCTCCATCGAGAAGGTGGACCAGCTCATCAACCTCGTCGGCGAGCTCGTCATCACCCAGGCCATGCTGGCGCAGAACAGCCGTGAGCTCGATCCCGGCCTCTACCAGCAGCTGACCTCGGGCCTGGCCGACCTGGAACGCAACACGCGCGACCTGCAAGAGTCCGTCATGTCGATCCGGATGATTCCGATGTCGACCGTGTTCAACCGCTTCCCGCGCATGCTGCGCGACCTGGCCGCCAAGCTCGGCAAGAAGGTCGAGCTGGTCACGCAAGGTGAAGCCACCGAACTGGACAAGAGCCTGGTCGAGAAGATCACCGACCCGCTGACACACCTGGTGCGCAACAGCTGCGACCACGGCATCGAGATGCCGGAGGACCGGCTCGCCCGGGGCAAGTCCGAGCAAGGCACGATCACGCTGGTGGCCTCGCATCAGGGCGGCAGCATCGTCATCGAGGTGCGCGACGACGGCCGCGGTCTGAACCGCGAGAAGCTCATCAAGAAGGCCCGCGAGAAGGGCATCGATGCGCCGGACACCATGACCGACGCCGAATGCTGGAACCTGATCTTCGCGCCGGGTTTCTCCACCGCCGAGCAGGTGACGGACGTGTCCGGCCGCGGCGTGGGCATGGACGTGGTCAAGAAGAACATCACCTCGCTGGGTGGCACGGTCGAGATCGACTCCGCCGAGGGCTATGGCATGAAGGTGTCGGTGCGCCTGCCGCTCACACTCGCCATCATGGACGGCATGAGCGTGGGCGTCGGTGACGAGTGCTACATCCTGCCGCTGTCCAGCGTCGTGGAATCCTTCCAGGTGCAGTCCGACACCATCAAGACCGTGGCGGGCTCCGGCCGCGTCGTGGAGGTGCGTGACGAGTACATGCCCGTCATCGAGCTGGAAAAGGTATTCGACGTGCCCCGCTTCGACTTCGAGCACGTCAGCTCCATCATGGTCGTCGTGGAGGCCGAGGGCGGCCGCGTCGCACTGCTGGTGGACGAGCTGCTCGGCCAGCAGCAGGTGGTTGTGAAGAACCTCGAGGCCAACTACCGCAAGGTCAACGACGTGTCGGGCGCCACCATCATGGGTGACGGCCGCGTGGCGCTGATTCTTGATGTCGGCAGCCTGGTGCGCCGTTCGCGCCACTGAACCCATCACAAACAAGGAGAGGTCCCGATGGAAGCCAGCAACGTTCCCGCCCTGCGCCAGCAAGGCGCCGTCACGGCCCAGTCCCACGGCCCCAAGAGTGGCGAATACCTGACCTTCCGGCTCGGCTCGGAGGAATACGGCATCGACATCCTGAAGGTGCAGGAAATCCGCTCCTATGAGCAACCCACCCGCATCGCCAACGCGCCCGACTTCATCAAGGGCGTGGTCAACCTGCGCGGCGTCATCGTCCCCATCGTCGACCTGCGCCTCAAGCTGGGTTGCCCGACGGCCGAGTACAACAGCTTCACGGTCGTCATCGTTCTGAACGTCAAGAACCGCGTCGTCGGCGCCGTCGTCGACTCGGTCTCCGACGTGCTGGAACTCAGCCGCGACGCGATCAAGCCCGCGCCCGAGCTCAGCGCCGCGTCGGTCGACACCAGCTTCATCACCGGCATCGGCTCGGTGGGTGAACGCATGCTGATCCTGATGGACATCGAGGGGCTGATGAGCAGCGCCGAGATGGGCCTCATGGACGCCGCCATCGCCGCCTGAGCGCGGCAAGCTTCGGCGGCCCAACCACCCAACCAGCGCCCAGCGCCGGGAAAGACAGAAGACCTGACGCGTCGGAGCACCCTGCGGCCCTGGCCCGTCAGGTCTTCTTTGCTCCTTCCACATGCCAGGCAGACGACCGCAGCCCGCGCTGCGTCGTCCATCAACACAAATTCAAGAGGTGGACCTAATGCGCCAACCGATTCAATCGATTGCACGACAGGTGTCACTGTCGGGCGCCATCGCAGTCGCAGTCATCCTGCTCATCGTCAGCCTCATCGTCGGCTCGTTGCTTGAACGTTCGTCCCACGCCCAGGTACAGAACTGGGTGCAGGACAAGACCGCCACCCTCACCGACGCCATGCAGGCCATGGACGAAGTCGCGGCAACGCAGACGCGCCGCACCTTCGGCTCCTTCAAACATGCCTTCGACGGCGGCTTCACGCTGGACGAGGCCACGGGCGAGCTGCGCAGTGGCAGCGTCAAGATCAACGGCAACTTCTCGCAGGTAGACCAGTTCACCGAGGTCAACGGCGGCGTCGCTACCGTCTTCGCGGCCAAGGGCACGGATTTCGAGCGCATCACCACATCGCTGAAGAACGAGAAGGGCGCGCGGGCCATGGGCACGCTGCTGGACCGCCAGGGTGCGGCCTATGCGGCCATCACCGAGGGCAAGTCCTTCACCGGCCGCGCCCTGCTGTTCGGGCGCGCCTACATGACGCATTACGAGCCGATCAAGAGCGCCGCCGGCAAGGTGATCGGCATCCTGTTCGTCGGCTACGACCTCGAAGCCTTCGAGGCGGCCATGAGCCGCATGGCTGCCAGCGCCCGCTTCTTCGAGCACGGCGGCACCTACATCGTCGCCGTGCCCAAGGACCCGACCAAGGCCACCCTCGCCGCCCATCCCAGCGCCAAGGGCAAGCTGCTGTCCGAGGTGGCTCCGGGCTTCGAGAAGGTACTCGCCGAGCAGAAAGAGAACACCGTCCTCATCGACGATGCACCGGACGTGCTGGGCAACGGCCTGAAGGACAACTTCGCCTTCGCCAGCAAGAACACCAAGACCGGCTACTGGGTCATCGCCCAGCTGTCCCGCGAGGAGACGGAAGCCGTCGGCCGCTCGACGCTGCGCTTCTTCTGGGGCGCGCTGGTGCTGACGACGCTGGCGCTGGGCTTCGGGCTCCTGTGGATGATGCAGCGCTGGGTCGCGCGGCCGCTGCGCACGCTGCAGCAGGCCGTCGGCGCCATTGCCGAGGGTGACCTCACGCAAACGGTGAGCAGCACGCGGCACGACGAGATCGGCACGCTGATCCAGGACGCGGAACGCATGCGCCAACGCCTCTCGGAGACCATCGGCACCGTGCGCCTGTCGGTGGACAGCATCGGCACCGCCAGCACCGAGATCGCTACCGGCAACCTGGACCTGAGCCAGCGCACCGAGCAGACCGCCAGCAACCTGCAGAACGCGGCTTCCTCCATGAGCGAGCTGACCGGCACCGTGCGCCAGACGGCCGACTCCGCGCGCACGGCCGACCAACTGGTGCAATCCGCCGTGTCCGCCGCCACGCGAGGCGGTGAGGTGGTCGGCCAGGTCGTCACCACCATGAACGACATCAATGCAGCCAGTCAGAAGATCGCAGACATCATCGGCACCATCGACGGCATTGCCTTCCAGACCAACATCCTGGCGTTGAATGCCGCTGTGGAAGCAGCCCGGGCGGGCGAGCAGGGTCGAGGCTTCGCCGTGGTGGCCAGCGAGGTGCGCTCGCTGGCAGGCCGCAGCGCCGAAGCCGCCAAGGAGATCAAGACCTTGATCGGCAACAGCGTCGAGCGTGTCGAGAACGGCGCGCGCCTCGTGCAGACCGCCGGCACGGCAATGGGCGAGATCGTCACCAGCGTGCAGCGCGTGCAGGACATCATGGGCGAGATCAGCTCGGCCGCCACCGAGCAGAGCGAAGGCATCGCCTCGGTCAACACCTCCGTCGTGCAACTGGACCAGATGACGCAGCAGAACGCCGCGCTGGTGGAAGAGTCTGCCGCCGCGGCAGAGAGCCTGAAGGAACAGGCCCACAAGCTGATCGACGCCGTGGCCGTGTTCCGCGTGGCCGGCGCTGGCGATGCGCAACGCAGCAACACAGCGCGCCCCGCACCCACGCCGGCACCCAAGCCTGCAATCAGGCCAGCCCAGGCCCCCGCCGTGCCGCGACCCGCGCCGTCAGCTCCGGCGACTGCGGCCAAGAAGGCCGCGCCGCTCCCCACCAAGGCCGCTACGGCGCCCCGAACTGCCCCTGTACCGACGAAGCCGACCCCGGCCGTCGCGCCGCGCCCGGCTCCGGCACCGGCCGCCGAGGAAGGCGATTGGGAAACGTTCTGACCCCGTCGCCTGCCCCATGAGAAAGGCCCGCAGTGTGCGGGCCTTTTTTAGTTTGGCGGGCCGGTTTCAGGCCATGAAGCGTGGCATCAAACGCGCTCGGCCACCCAGCCAGCCACGCTGTTCAGCGCAGCCGCCACACCGGCCGGCTGCGTGCCGCCGGCCATTGCCAGGTCGGGCTTGCCGCCGCCCTTGCCGCCCACCTGCTGGGCGACGAAGTTCACCAGCTCGCCGGCCTTGACCTTGCCCACGCTGTCGGCCGTCACGCCGGCCGCCAGCTGGACCTTGTCGCCGTCCACGGCCGCCAGCACGATGGCTGCCGTCTTGAGCTTGTCCTTGAGCTTGTCCATGGTCTCGCGCAGCGTCTTGGCGTCCGCGCCTTCGAGTTTGGCGGCCAGCACCTTCAGGCCCTTCACATCGATGGCTTGCGCCAGCAGTTCGTCGCCCTGGGCCGACGCCAGCTTGCTCTTGGCGGCGGTCAGTTCCTTTTCCAGCTGGCGCACCTGCTCCAGCACGGCGTGCAGACGGGCGCCGAGGTCGTGCGGCGTCGTCTTCAGCGTCATCGCGGCACCCAGCACCGTCGTCTCCAACGACTGCAGATAGCTCAGCGCGTTGTCGCCGGTCACCGCCTCGACGCGGCGGATGCCGGCCGCAACGCCGCTCTCGGCCACGATCTTGAACAGGCCGATGTCGCCCGTCGCCTTCACGTGCGTGCCGCCGCAGAGTTCCTTGGAGCTACCGATGCTCAGCACGCGCACGGTCTCGCCGTACTTCTCGCCGAACAGCATCATCGCGCCCGACTTCTGCGCGTCGTCCAGCGCCATCACCTGCGCGTTGGCACCGGCATTGGCCAGGATCTCGGCGTTGACGAGCGCCTCGACCTCGCGGATCTCCTCGGCCGTCATCGGCGCGTTGTGCGCGAAGTCGAAGCGCGTGCGCTCGGCATTCACCAGCGAGCCCTTCTGCTGCACATGTGCGCCCAGCACCTCGCGCAGGGCCTTGTGCATCAGGTGGGTGGCGCTGTGGTTGCGCACGGTCTTGGCGCGGCGCTCGGCATCGACCTTGGCGGTGAATACATCACCCACCTTGACCGTGCCTTCGACGATCTGGCCATGGTGGCCGAACACATCGGCCTGGATCTTGATCGTGTCGGACACGACGACCCGCGTCGTGCCGTTGCGCAGCTCACCGGCATCGCCGACCTGGCCGCCGCTCTCGGCGTAGAACGGCGTCTGGTCCAGCACGACGACGGCGTCGTCACCGGCCTGGACCGCGTCGACCGGCACGCCATCGACATAGACCGCAGTGACCTTGGCCGACTCGCTGACGAGGTGCTCGTAGCCGTGGAAGGTGGTGGCCGCGCCGCTGTAGGCCAGGCCTTGCGCCATCTTGAACTTGCCGGCCGCGCGGGCGCGGTTCTTCTGCTCTTCCAGCAGTTCGTGGAAGCGGGCTTCGTCCACCGTCACGTCACGCTCGCGGCAGACGTCGGCGGTCAGGTCGACCGGGAAGCCGTAGGTGTCGTGCAGCTTGAAGGCCGTGTCGCCGTCGACGTTGCCGCCCTTGGCGAGGGCCGCTTCAAGGATTTCCATGCCGGTGGCGATGGTCTGGAAGAAGCGTTCTTCCTCCTGCTTCAGCACGTCGGTCACGCGCTTCTCGGCCTGGCGCAGCTCGGGGTAGGCATCGCCCATTTCGGCCGCCAGTGCGGCCACGAGCTTGTGGAAGAACGGCGTGCGCGCACCCAGCTTGTAGCCGTGGCGGATGGCGCGGCGGGCAATGCGGCGCAGCACATAGCCGCGGCCGGCGTTGCCGGGGATAACGCCGTCGACGACGGTGAACGAGCAGGCGCGGATGTGGTCGGCGATGACCTTCAGCGACGGGCTCGTCGCATCGCAGTCGCCACCGCCAGCCGCGTCCACGGCCGACTTGGCCGCCGCCAGTAGGTTCACGAAGGTGTCGATCTCGTAGTTGGAATGCACGTGCTGCAGCACGGCCGCCAGGCGCTCCAGGCCCATGCCGGTGTCCACCGACGGCTTGGGCAGCGGGTGCATCACACCGTCTTCAGTGCGGTTGAACTGCATGAAGACGTTGTTCCAGATCTCGATGTAGCGGTCGCCGTCCTGCTCGGCCGAGCCCGGAGGGCCGCCGGCGACGTCCGGGCCGTGGTCGTAGAAGATCTCGGTGCAGGGGCCGCAGGGGCCCGTGTCGCCCATCATCCAGAAGTTGTCGGACATGTAGCGCGCGCCCTTGTTGTCGCCGATGCGCACGATGCGCTCGGCAGGCACGCCCACCACCTTGTTCCAGATCTCGTAGGCCTCGTCGTCTTCCTGGTAGACGGTGACCCACAGCTTCTCGGTCGGCAGCTTGAAGTGGACGGTCAGCAGTTCCCAGGCGTAACTGATCGCATCCTTCTTGAAATAGTCGCCGAAGCTGAAATTGCCCAGCATTTCGAAGAAGGTGTGGTGGCGGGCCGTGTAGCCGACGTTGTCCAGGTCGTTGTGCTTGCCGCCGGCGCGGATGCACTTCTGGCTGGTCGTGGCCCGCGTGTAGGCGCGCTTGTCGAAGCCCAGGAACACGTCCTTGAACTGGTTCATGCCCGCGTTCGTGAACAGCAGGGTCGGGTCGTCACCGGGCACCACCGGGCTGGAGGCGACGATCTGGTGGCCCTTCGACTCGAAGAACTTCAGAAAGGTCTGGCGGATCTCGGCGGCTTTCATTGCGGCGCTTCCTGCGAAATTGACGAAAAGGTCGGTGACAAAGAAGGCGGATTGTAGGGAGGGGGCTTTGCGTCCCGCAGTTAGAGTGCCCTTCAATTCGTTTGGAGAAGCTTTGATGGATGCGAATTCCCCCCTGGACGCGCTGGAGAACCCCGGCCTGCTGCGCACCCAGGCCCTCATCAACGGCGAATGGGTGGGCAGCGCCGCCACCTTCGCCGTGAACGACCCGGCCACCGGCCGGGAGCTCGCCCAGGTGCCCAACCTGGGCCGGCCCGAAGTGGATGCCGCCATCGCCGCCGCCAGCAATGCGCTGAACGCCTGGCGCACCAAGCCCGCCAAGGAGCGCGCCGCCGTGCTGATGCGCTGGCAGCAACTGCTCATCAAGCACGCGGACGACCTCGCCCGCCTGATGACGGCCGAGCAAGGCAAGCCGCTGGCCGAAGCGCGCGGCGAGGTGATCTATGGCGCCAGCTTCCTGGACTGGTTCGCCGAGGAGGCCCGGCGCGTCTACGGCGAGACCGTGCCGACCACGGACCCGACCAAGCGCTACCTCGTCATCAAGCAGGCGGTGGGTGTCTGCGCGGCCATCACGCCGTGGAACTTTCCGCTGGCGATGATCACGCGCAAGGTCGCCCCGGCCCTGGCCGCCGGCTGCACCGTCATCATCAAGCCCGCCGAGGCCACGCCGCTGACGGCGCTGGCGGCGGCCGAACTGGCGCAGCGAGCCGGCATGCCTGCTGGCGTGCTGAATGTGCTGACCGCCGACGCCGAGCAGTCGGTCGACATCGGCAAGGCGCTGTGCGAGAGCGACGTCGTGCGCCACCTGTCGTTCACCGGGTCCACCGAGGTCGGCCGCATCCTGATGGCCCAGTGCGCGCCGACGATCAAGAAGCTCAGCCTGGAGCTGGGTGGCAACGCGCCCTTCATCGTCTTCGACGACGCCGACCTCGACTCCGCCGTCGAAGGCGCCATCGCCAGCAAGTACCGCAACGCCGGCCAGACCTGCGTCTGCGTCAACCGCATCTACGTGCAGGCCAGCGTTTATGACGCCTTCCTGGAAAAGTTCGCAGCCAAGGTGTCGACGCTGAAGACCGGCAACGGCTTCGAGCCCGGCGTGCACGTCGGCCCCTTGATCGACGAAGCGGCGCTGCAGAAGGTCGAGACCCACGTGGCCGACGCGATCGCGCTGGGCGCCAAGGTGCTGGTCGGCGGCAAGCGCGTGGAGACGCCAGCCGGCAATTTCTTCGAACCCACGCTGCTGGCCGACGCGACCCCGCAGATGCTGTGCTCACGCGAGGAAACCTTCGGCCCCGTCGCGCCAGTGTTCAAGTTCCAGACCGAGGACGATGCGATCCGCCTGGCCAACTCGACCGAGTTCGGCCTGGCCAGCTATTTCTACAGCCGCGACATCGGCCGCATCTTCCGCGTCGGCGAGGCGCTGGAGTACGGCATGGTGGGCATCAACACCGGGCTGATCTCCACGGCAGAAGTGCCGTTCGGCGGCATGAAGCAATCGGGCCTGGGCCGTGAAGGGGCACGGCAGGGCATCGAGGACTATGTCGAGGTGAAGTACCTCTGCCTGGGCGACCTGCACCGTTGACGGCCGGCGCGGCGCTGCGCACACCGCGCGCGCCGTGAAAAGAAAAACCGCGTGGCAGCTTGTGGCTGCGCACGCGGTTTGCGAAACACCTCGCCGGGCCTTGTGCACCCAGCGCTGGTGTCGTGACCGTTACTCGAAGTCGACGCTGAAGGTCAGGGACGTGAAGCGCGGGGCCAGCAGGTAGTAGTACGCAGTGCTGGTCGACGTGTACGGCGCGCCCGAGCCGACCAGCGCCGGCACAGCGGCCGTGTTCGTGTACACCGAAGCCACACCGGCGCGAGCCTGCTTGTTGCCAAGGTTGGCGACGTTCAAGCGCAGTTGTGGGTTCTTGAGCATGCCCCAGTCACCAAACTTATAGCCGGCGTCCAGATCCAGGCTGGTGAAGCCCTGAGTCTTCTCCTGATTCATCAGGTCGGCGTATTGCGCGCCGGTGAACTTGCCCTTCAAGCGAGCATAGATTGGCCCCTGCTCGTATTGCACCGACAGCGCCGCCATCTTCTCGGGCGTCTTGGCGAACTGCTTGCCAGCCGTCGGCAGCAAGCCGGAGGGGGTGGTGGCGGTAGCGGCGGTGACCCGCAGGTTGTCCTTCATCTCGCTGCTCTGCAGCGTCAGCGAACCATAGGCAGAGAATCCACCGAAAACGCCGCTACCGAGTTCCAACTCCAGGCCTCGGTTCTTCACGCCACCGGCATTCAGGTAGGTGCTCAGCTTCGTTTCCTCGTCCGTCACCTGGACCTGGCGATCCTTGAAATCGGAGCTGAACAGCGTAGCCGTGAGCGAGACATCACGCGTCTGGAAGCGGTAGCCAGCGTCGACCATGACCGTCGTTTCCGACTGGATCTCCTGAACCGGACGCACGGCACCGCCATTGAAGGAGGCCACGTAAACGCCGCTGGAGCTGACCATGTAGGCGTAGTTCGGCGGCGCACGGAAGTTCTTCGACACATTGGCGAAGACATGCTGCTGGCTATCGATGTTGAAACGACCACCCAGCTGCGGCAGCGCCTCGTGGAACGTGCGCTTGATGTTGAAGTCTTGGTTATAAACGCGCGGACCGGAGACGTAGCTGCCAGGAGTTCCGGTGTATGTCGGGAAACCGGTCTCGTTGGCGTAGTTGGTGACGTCGCGGACCGTGGTGTTCAACCGCAGGCCCAGGTTGACAAACGCACGGTCATTCAACAGGCTGATCTGGTCACCCAGGTAGGCCTGATAGACCGTGCTGATCGTTTTGGTGTTGCGGCCTTCGTAGCAGCTGCCGTCGGAGCGCTTGACGCAACCTTCTTGCAACCAGCGATCCGCCGGCGTGCCGTCCGTGTTGATCCGGACGGCAGGCTGGGTTTGACGGTGCTCGGCACGCTCAAACCACAGGCCAGCCTTCAAGAAGTGGTTGCCCAGCGTGGTGCTGACTTCGGCCGTGATGCCAGGGCGGTTGGTTTTGGTCACACTGGCACGGGCGACGAGCACCGTATCCAATTTGTCGCCATCGCCGTTGATGTCCACTGCGCCACCGATCAGGCTCTTGGAGGTGCTGCTGGAGGACTCCCAAATCGGACGGGTACCGGTTTCGTCAAGCAGATAAGTGCCCCAGCCGCCGTTGCCGAAACCGTACCAGTAGTACGGCTGCACTTTCAGATAGGTGTCCTGAGCCAGCTTGAACGAGCCCGACACCGACGCGATGACGTTCTTGAACGGATTGAGGTTGAGGCCGTAATAGATCGGCGACTGCGAGACATCCACCTGCGCTCCATTGCCCGGCACCTTCAGGGCGTTGAACGTCGGCGATGTGAAGTCGTAGAAATAGCCCTGCGTCGGGTTGTTGTACTGAGCCAGACTGACGTTGGTCACGTTCTGGTTCATCATCCGGTTGTAAAGGATGGAGCCCAGGATCTTGTTGTCTTCGTTCAGATCCAGCGAGAAGCCGGCATCGATATGGTCTTTCTTCGCCGAGCCAGAGCCCTTCCACTTGTCAGCTTCGGCATGCGAGTAGCTCAGGAAGACCTTGGCCTTTTCGTTCAAAAACCGACCGGAATCAACACGCACAAAAGTACGCTTCAGGTTCAAGCCACCCATGGTGTGTGCGGCACGCACGCGGAACTTGTCGACAGGGTCGCAAGTGACCATGCTGACTGAACCGCCCGAAGCACCACTGTTCGGCGACTCCAGCTCAACGGAACCCTGCGCCACAGAAGCGGTACAGACGTTCTCCTTGTCGATCATTTCCTGGGCGTAGAAGGAGTAGCCGCCCGAGTCGTTGACCGGCACGCCGTTGACCGTGAAGCCGATCTGGTCATTGCCGAAGCCGCGGATGGTCACGTCACCACCGAACATGCCGGTCGCGTCGTAGTTGTAGGTATTGACACCGGGCAACTGCGCGATGGACTGCAGCACGTTGCCGGTGCCCAGTTCCTTTTCCATCGCAGCCTTGGTCAGGGTGCTGCGGCCCTTGACGGAGTCGTCATTGATCATCAGACCGGTGCCCAGCTTGGCGCCAGTCCCGATGACGGTGATCGTGCCCAGACGGACCGTGTCCTCTTTCGCACGGGGAGCGGCCTCTTCCTTGGCTTGATCGGCAGACGCCTGCTGGGCGTACACCGTGCCGGTGGCCAAAACCGAGACTGCCAGGGCGGTGGCGGTCTTGCAGAACAATCTGCTCTTCATTCCTAGACTCCTTGTGGGCGCGACGAGCGCGCGGGCTTCAATAAATTCTTTGGCGCGCCACCGGCCCGAGGACGGCGGCTGCGAGGCCGTCTCGCGACCGTCCCGGAATTGTCATGACTTTCTATGACAGAACTTTACGGGTAAGTCAGAAGTCCAAATTTTTCGGGCGCGTCGACGACAAAACACACCAAATCAGTGCAGTTCGGAGGGCCGTGCACAACACAGGAACTGGGGCGCCAAGCGATTTTTTCCCGCGGAAACGCCGTTGTTGCTGATCCCTGCTGCACCAATTCGGGCCGAGCGATCGCTGCCGCCACGCGTACGTAAAGCTCCAGAGCCTGTCGCAAAACCGCGACAAACCAGCGTCACACACAGGCTCCTAAGATCTACGGACCCGTCAAATTTGCGCCCACCATGCACCTTCGCCTTCACCTCACTGCGCCCGCCGCGCTCGCGGCCCTGGCCGCGGCCCTGCTCGCCGGCTGCGCCACGCAACCTGCCACCACCGAACTGACGCTGCTGTCGATCAACGACTTCCACGGCAACATCCAGGCCTCGCGCCCGACGCCCCTGATGGCGCGCCTGCCCGACCCGACCACCGGCGAAGTGAAACCCCAGCCGGCCGGCGGCGTGGCCCATCTGGCCACCGCGATGGCCGAACTCAAGGCCAAGCACCCCGACGCGGTGATCGTGGCGGGCGGCGACCTGATCGGCGCCTCGCCGCAAATCTCCAACCTGCTGCGCGACGAACCGACGCTGGCCGCCATGTCGCAGCTCGGCATCTCGGGCAGCGCGCTGGGCAACCACGAACTGGATGCCGGCCTGCCCGAGCTGCTGCGCAAGACACGTGGCGAATGCCAGCCCGTCGACTGCGCCTGGCCCGGCTTCAAGGGCCCAGGCTTCCCCTACCTCGGCGCCAACGTGCTGGACGCCAAGACCGGCCAGCCGCTGCTGCCCACGCACATCTTCCAGCAGAGCGGCAAGCTCAAGGTCGCCATCGCCGGCGTGGCCACACGGGACACGCCACAGGTCATCATCGCCAAGGCGATCCAGGGCATCCGCTTCGCCGACGAGGCCGACACGCTGAACGCGCTGGTGCCGACGCTGAAGGCGGCCGGCGCCCAGGTGCTGGTGGCCGTCATGCACGAGGGCGGCGTGCAGGGGCCGGGCGCGAGCGCAAACGACCCCACCTATGCCTGCCCGACGCTGACCGGCCGTGTGCAGGACATCGCCAAGCGACTGGACCCGGCCTACGCCATCATCATCGGCGGCCACACGCACCAGGCCTACACGTGCAAGATCAACGGCCGTCTCGTCGTGCAGGCCGGCAGTTATGGCGGCTGGATCACCCAAAGCCGGCTCACGCTCGACGCCGCCGGCCATGTGCTCGACGCCCAGGCCGTCAACCACCCGGTGCTGCAGTCGATCTATGCCCCCAATGCCGCGCTAGCCGACCTGGTCGCTCGCGCCGCCGCCCTCACCGAGGCGGCGCGCACCAAGCCGGTCGCGACGCTGCCACGCGGCGCGGGCCGCGGCTCGCGCGACCCCAACGGCGACTCGTCGCTGGGCAACCTCATCGCCGACAGCCAACTGGCCTTCGCGCGCAAACAGGGCCCGGCCGACGTGGCCTTCATGAACCCGGGTGGCATTCGCGCCGACCTGGTGGTCGAGCCCGGCAAACCGACGACCATGAGCGACCTGCTGGCCATCCAGCCCTTCGGTAACGAGATCGTCGTGCTGACAATGACCGGTCAGCAGCTGTGGGACGTGCTGCAGCGCCAGCTGCCGAAGAACGGCGGATCACCGCGCTTCCTGCAGCCGTCGTGGACGCTGCATGTCACGTGGCGCCAGGGTGCCGACGGCGCAGCCCAGCTCGGCGACGTCCTCGTCGACGGCAAGCCGCTGGACCGCACGCGCGACTACCGCGTCGTCGTCAACAACTTCCTGTCGGAAGGCGGCGATGACCAGGCCGGTTTCCGCCACGGCCGTGACCGCGCCGTCATGGGCACGGACATCGACGCGTTGGTCGAGCTGCTGCAGGCCGACCCCAAGGCCCTGGACCGCGCCACGCCAGGCCGCATCGTCCGCGAGTGATGCTCGCTGGGCCCGTGCGCGCGATGCGCGGCGGGCCCGTTGCCGGGCCTGTCATGTGAAAAGACGTTGGACCGGAGCGCCTCGTCCCGAGGCTTCGGTTCACTCACGCCACTGAGGCGGCGTGGAGCGGGATGCGGGAATCGAACCCGCCGCGCTGGCTTGGGAAGCCAGGGTATTACCACTATACGAATCCCGCGCTGGCAACATCTTAGCCTGATCAGCGCACCGCGATCGCGGCGGGCCCGTTGCCGCCGCTCGCCACGGCGCCCAGAGCGGTCAGCGCACAGGCCGCGCCGATGCTGAATTGCGAGATCGTCGCGTCGCCCGCGTTGCTGACGTACAGGTGCGCGCCGTCGGGGCTGGCGGCCAGGCCGGTGGGCGTCGTGCCCGCGGCCACGGTGGCGGTGGACAGCGGCGTCAGCAGCCCGCCGCTGACGATGAATTGCGACACCGTGCCCTCCGCGCTGTTGGCCACATAGGCGCATTTGCCGGCCGGCGTCATCGCAATACCCAGCGGTGTGCTGCCGGTGGCCACGCTCGCGGGCGACTTGGCCGTCAGCTGGCCGGTGCTGCCGATCGTGTACTGCAACACCCGGGCACTGCCCTTCGCCACGACGTAGAGCGAGCCGCTGTCGGGGCTGGCCACCAGGGCGACCGGCTGGGCGCCACTCGTGCCGGTGCTGACGCTGGCGGTGCTCAGCGCGGCCAGGCTGCCACCAGAGCCGACGCTGTACTGCGTGACGCTGTTGTCGCCCAGATTCGCGGCGTAGGCAAAACTGCCGTTGGCCGTCAGCGCCACCGCCTGCGGCGTGCTGCCCGTGGCCACCTTCGCCGTGGACAACGCACTGAGCGCGCCGGTGCTGCTGTTCACGCTGAACTGCGAGATCGTCTTGTCGGTGTAGTTGGTGACGTAGACGCGGGCGCTGTCGGGGCTGATCGCCAGGCCCCGGCTGTCGGCAACCGCAGCGACGCTGCCGATCAGGCTCAGCGCGCCGGTGCTCGACACCGCGAAGGCGCTGACTGCAGCGTCATTGGCATGGGACGCATAGGCGAAGCGCCCGTCCGAGCTGAACACCAGGCCGGCGACCGGCGCCACCGTGGCAAGCACGCCCTGGCTGGTCAGCGCGCCGCTGCTGCTCGCGACACTGAACTGACCGATGCGGTAGCCAGCGGCATTGCCGACATAGGCCATGTAGTTGCGGCACACCACACTCACCGATGTGACGTCGCCGGAGGCGCTGCCGCTGCCGTTGCTGACCGCGCAGGTCTGCCCCACCGGCTGCGACTGCACCGTGACCGTGTAGCTGCCGCTGACAGCCGTGCCGAAGCTGAAGTTGCTGGCACCGGCGGCCACCGCCACCGTCTGGCCGCCGCCGCTCAGCACCAGGCCGCTGCTGCTCAGGCCACTCACCGTGCCTCCCAGCATGTAGCTCGAATCACCACCACCGCCGCCGCCGCAGGCGCTCAGCAACAACGGCCACAGGGCCAGGGCGTGAAAGGGAAGACGAGCGTTCATGGGCAGGGCGGGCAAGCGGATGTTGCGGTCAGTCTAGGCAGCGCCTCGGCGGCCCGCCGGGCCAACAGCGCCGCCTTGCATGCGCTGTTCGCCGCTGGGTGATGCACGACACCCTCGCCGCCAGATCGCCGCGGATTTCGGCGGCTGTTACAAGAAGTAGGACCAGCTCACTGTGAGCGCGGCGCCACGCCCTAACACCGCGTTGCAGGCTGCGGCGCAACAGGCACTAGCATTCGCGCGCCTACAACCGACTCCCCAAGCAGGAGCCCCTCCCATGAAAAACCAAGCACGGCGCATCCTCACTTCCGTCCTGATCTCCTCCATCGTCTTCAGCGGCATGGCGCAGGCCGCGCCCACCGCGCTGATCGGCACCGAGCAAGTCGCTGCGACGATGCAGGGCGCTGTGCGCTCCGAAGCCCATGCCCGCCTGCAAGCCACGCTGGACCGCGCGGATCTGGCCGCCATGTTCCAGGCCCGCGGCGTGTCCACCGACGAGCTGCGCGCACGCGTCGACGCCCTGACGGACGCCGAAGCCCAGCAAATGGTGGCGCAGATCGACCAGGCCCCGGCCGGTGCGTCCGACATCGTCGGCATCCTGTTCACGATCTTCATCATCCTGCTGATCACCGACATCCTCGGCCTGACCAAGGTCTTCCCGTTCACGCGCTCGGTGCGTTGATCACCCGCGCCTGCGCGGCCCTGGCCGCGCTGCTGCTGAGCGGCTGCGCGTCCGTGTTCACGCCGCCGCAGACGGCGGCGCTGCAGACCCGCCCGCCACAAGACCTGGCCCCTCGCGTCGAACGCGCCGAGGTGCCGTTCTTCGCCCAGGAGCGAGATCACTGCGGCCCGGCGGCGCTGGCGATGGCGCTGGTTCACGCCGGCATTCCCGCCGACCCCGACCGTCTGGCCGACGCGGTCTTCCTGCCTTCGCGCGCCGGCAGCCTGCAGCTGGAAATGATCGGCGGCGCGCGGCGCCAGGGCGCTGTCGCGACCCGGCTGCCGCGCGAGCTCGAGGCCTTGCTGCGCGAGGTCGCCGCCGGCCACCCGGTGGTGGTGCTGCAGAACCTCGGGCTGGAATGGTTCCCGCGCTGGCACTACGCCGTCGTCATCGGCTACGACGTCGGGCGCCACGAAATCCTCTTGCGCAGCGGCACGACGCCACGAGTCGCCCTGCCACTGCGCACCTTCGAATACACCTGGGCCCGCGGCGGCCACTGGGCCATCGCCGTGCTGCCCCCGGACCGCCTGCCGGCCACGGCGCTGCAGGCCGACGCCCAGGACGCCGCCATCGGCTTCGAGCGCGCCGCGCCGCCCGCGCGCGCGGCCCTCGCCTACCGCACGCTGCTGGCGCGCTGGCCCGACAACCTGCTGGCCGGCATCGGCCTGGGCAACGCGCTGAACGCCGGCGGCGATGCAGCCGGCGCGCGTGCCGCGTTCGAGGCGGTCGCCACCCGCCACGACAGCGCCGTGGCCTGGATCAACCTCGCACGGCTGCGTCTGGATGCCGGTGACCGCGCCGGCGCGCGCAAGGCGGCGCAGCGCGGTCTGCAGCGAGCCAACACGGCCGAGCCGGCTTGGCGCGACGCTGCGGCCGCCGCGCTCGCCGCGGCTGACGACCGGCATTGAAGCCCCGCGCGGCTACAGTCGCGCGCATGTCCGAATCCACCGCTGCCTCGCGCCCGCCCGCCACGCTGTTGATCGCCTGGCGCCAACTGCTGCGCGATTGGCGTGCCGGCGAACTGCGGCTGCTGATGCTGGCCGTTGCCCTGGCGGTTGCGGCGCTGTGCGCCGTGGCCTTCCTGTCGGACCGGCTCGACCAGGGCCTGCGCCGCGACGCCGCGCAGCTGCTGGGCGGTGATGCCGTCGTCGCCAGCGACCAGCCCACGCCGCCGGCCCTCGTCGAGCTGGCCACGAGCCTGAAGCTGACGATGGTGCGCAGCGCGGCCTTCCCGAGCATGGCGCGCGCCGACGAGGCCCAGGGCGGCGACAGCCGGCTCGTCGCCGTGAAGGCGGTCAGCACCGGCTATCCCTTGCGCGGCCGCGTGGCCTTGCGCGACGCCCTGCCCGGCCAGGGCCCGTCGCCCCAACCCGGCGAGATCTGGGCCGACCCGGCGGTGGCCGACGGCCTGGGCCTGAAGCTGGGCGACACCTTGCTGCTGGGCGACAGCCGGCTCAAGCTCGCCGCCCTCATCGACACGGAACCCGACCGTGGTGCCGGCTTCATGAGCTTCGCGCCGCGCGTGATGCTCGGCGAGGCCGACCTCGCCGCCACGCATCTCGTGCAGCCGGCCAGCCGCATCACCTACCGCCTGGCGCTGGTGCCCGGCCCCGGCGCCGCACCGGGCGCGATCAAGGCGTTCGTCAGCGCCGCCGAGAAGCTCATCGAGGCACAGCAGCTGCGCGGCCTGCGCCTGGAATCGCTGGAGTCCGGCCGGCCGGAGATGCGCCAGACGCTGGACCGCGCGGCGCGCTTCCTGCGGCTGGTGGCCATGCTGTCGGCGCTGCTGGCCGCCGTGGCCGTGGCGCTGGCGGCGCGTGACTTCGCGGCCCGCCATCTGGATGCCTGCGCCATGCTGCGCGTGCTGGGCCAGCCGCAGCGGCGCATCGCCTGGGCCTACGGGCTGGAGTTCCTGCTCGCCGGCCTGGCCGCCAGCCTGGTGGGCGTGTTGATCGGGCTGGCGCTGCACCAGGTCTTCGTGCAGTTGCTGGCCGGGCTGGTGAACGTGGCGCTGCCCGCCCCCAGCGTGTGGCCGGCGCTGCTGGGCCTGGGCCTGGGGCTGTCGCTGCTGCTGGGCTTCGGCCTGCCGCCGGTGCTGCAACTGGCTGCCGTGCCGCCGCTGCGCGTCATCCGCCGCGACCTGGGCGCGCCCAAGGCCAGTTCGCTGCTGGTGCTGGGCGCGGGCGTGGCCGGGCTGGCCGCCATCCTCGTCGTGCTGGCGGGAGACCTGGTGCTCGGCAGCATCGCCGCGGCCGGCTTTGCGGGCGCCGTGCTGCTGTTCGCGGCGCTGGCCTTCGCGGCCGTGAAGCTGCTGCGCCGCATCGTGCCGGCCAACATCAGCGGTGCGCGCCTGCCCCGCTGGCTGCTGCTGGCCACGCGCCAGGTCGCCGCGCGGCCGGGTTTCGCCGTCATGCAGGTCTCGTCGCTGGCCGTGGGGCTGCTGGCGCTCGCGCTGCTGGTGCTGCTGCGCACCGACCTCATCGACTCCTGGCGGCGCGCCACGCCGGCCGCCGCACCGGACCGCTTCGTCATCAACATCCAGCCCGACCAGGCCGACGCCTTCCGCCAGACGCTGGCGGAGGCCGGCGTCACCAAGTTCGACTGGTATCCCATGATCCGCGGCCGGCTCACCACGATCAACGGCGAGGCCGTGCAGGCGCGGCACTTCGAGGACCGCGCCCAGCGTCTGGCGGAGCGCGAGTTCAACCTCAGCCACACGGGCGAGCTGCCGGCGCATAACGAGCTCGTCGCCGGCCGTTGGGGCGGCGCGGCGCCCGCGCCCGCAGGCGAGCTGGGCATGAGCGTGGAAGAAGGCCTGGCCAAGACGCTGGGCCTGAAGCTCGGCGACCAGCTCGCGTTCGACATCGCCGGCCAGCCGGTGCAGGGCCGCATCACCAACCTGCGCAAGGTGGACTGGTCGTCGATGCGGGTCAACTTCTTCGTGCTGTTCGAGGCCGCCGCCCTGCCCGACCTGCCCGCCACGCAGATCGCGGCCTTTCGGCTACCGGCCGGCGCGAAGCTGGACCGCGAATTGGCCCGCCGTTTCCCCAACCTCACGGTCATCGACGTGTCGGCCCAGCTCAACCAGGTGCAGGGCGTGCTCGACCAGGTCATCCAGGCCGTGCAGTTCCTGTTCGGCTTCACGCTGGCGACCGGGCTGGTCGTGCTGCTCGCCGCCGTGGGCAGCACGCGCGAGGCACGCACGCGCGAGTTCGGGCTGATGCGCGCTTTGGGTGCGCCGTCGTCGCTGCTGGCGCAGGTGCAGCGTGCCGAGCTGCTGGGCGTGGGCGCGCTGGCCGGTTTCCTGGCCGGCGCCGTGGCACTCGTGATTGCGGCGCTGCTGGCGCGCTTCGTGTTCGAGTTCGAGTGGCAGATCAAGCCCTGGGTGCCGCTCGTGAGCGCGGGCTTCGGCGCGCTGCTGGCCTGGAGCGCCGGCTGGTGGAGCCTGCGCGGCGTGCTGCAACGGCCCGTGGTGCAGACGCTGAGGGAGGCGCAGGCCGAATGAGCGGAGCCGGTGCCCGCGACATCGCCCGTTATCTCGCGCTGTCGACGGGCATCACGGCCGTCTACTACCTGCTGGGCCGGCTCGGCCTGCTGATGATGCTGCCGCCTTACCAGGTGGCGCCCATCTACCCGGCGGCCGGCTGGGGCCTGGCGGTGCTGCTGGTGCTGGGGCTGCGCTACCTGCCGGCCGTGGCGCTGGGGTCGTTCATCGTGCAGGTGACGACCATGAACACGCAGCCACCCCTGCTGCTGCCGCTCGCCCTCAGCATCGGGCTGGGCGCCGCAGCGCAGGCCGCCGCCGGCACCTGGCTGGTACGGCGCTGGTGCGGCCGCCCGCTCGTGCTGGCGCTGCCGCGCGAGGTGGCGGGCTACCTGGCAGCCACGGCGCTGGCCGGCGTCATCAGCCCCAGTGGCGCGACGCTGGCGCTGAATGTCGCGGGCATCATCACGAACAGCCAGGCGGCCCAGGTGTGGACGGTCTGGTGGACCGGCGACCTGATGGGCGTGCTCATCGCCACGCCGATCACGCTGGCCTTCATCGGCCAGCCACGCGCGGCCTGGGCGCCTCGCCGCCTCAACGTGGCCCTGCCGATGCTGCTGACCACGCTGCTCGTCGGCCTGGGCGTGGCTGCAACGCAGGACTGGGATCGCCAGCGCCAGCGGGCCGATTTCGCGCGCGATGCCACGGGCATCGCGCAGGAAGTTGCCAGCCGCCTGCGCGAATCGCTGCTGGCCCTGGAGAGTGCGCATGGGCTGGTGCGCGTCCAGCCACAGCCCTCGCGCGAGGCGTTCGCGCTGGCCACGGAAGGCTTCCTGGACGAGGACAGCCCGCTCATCGCGCTCGGCCTGGCGGTCACGGTGCCACGCACGGGCGTGGCACGCCTGGATGCCGAGGCGGCGGCCGACGGTTTTCCGGCCGGCTACCACGCCCATGACCGCACGCGCGCTGGCGACATACGCCCGCCGCCGGACGAGGACATGGTCGCCATCCGGCTGATCGAACCCTTGTCGCGCAACCTGGCGGCACTGGGGGTGAACCTGCGCAGCGTGCCGGCCTCGCGCGCCGCCACGGAACGCGCGGCCGCAACCGGCCGCCCCGCCGCCACAGCAGGCCTGCAGTTGTCGCAGGACCGTGACGGCACGATCGGCGTCGTCGTCTATCAGCCGATCTCTCGCGAGGGCGCGCCGCAGGCCTTCGTGTTCGCCACGCTGCGGCCCGACTTGCTGCTGTCGAGGCTGGCCGCCCGCTGGCCGGAGCAGCTGGCCGCCTGTCTCGTCGACGTCGGTGCTGGCGCGACGCAGGCCCGCCTCGCCGGCCGGCCGGGCTGCGAGGCCGTGCAACGCGCCGACAGCGCCCCACTGCCGCTCGTGAAGTTGCCGCTGACGTTCGCCGGCCGCAGCTGGGAGGTGCGTGTGTACGACCTGCCAGGCCTGGCGCTCACGCCGGGCCGCAGCTGGGCGTTCGCCCTCGTCGGCCTGCTCGCCACCGCCATGGTCGGCGCCCTGCTGCTGCTGATGTCGGGGCGCACGCAGCACATCGAGGCGATGGTGCAGGAGCGCACCGAAGCCCTCGCACGCGAGATCGCCGCGCGCGTGGCGGACGAACATGCCCTGCGGCAGAGCGAGCAGCGCTTTCGCAGCATCTTCGAGACCGCCCCCATCGGCATCGCCTTCGCCGACCTCAATGGCGCGCTGCAGGAGGTCAACGCGCGTTTCTGCGAACTCGTCGGGCGCCCGGCTTCGGCGCTGATCGGGCGGCGCGGCATCGATGTGACGCACCCGGACGATTGCCAGGAAGACATCCGCCTGGCCCGCCGGCTGCTGAGTGGCGAGCTGCCGCTGTACCGCCGCGTCAAGCGCTATGTGCGGCCCGACGGCAGCATCGTGCATGCGCGCGCGCTCGTCAGCCTGCTGCGTGGGCCCGACGGGCGGCCGCACCGCATGGTGGGCGTCATCGAAGACATCACCGACCTGCGCCGCGCCGAGGAGCTGGACCGCGCGCGCGAAGCGGCCGAGGCGGCCAACCAGGCCAAGAACGAATTTCTCTCGCGCATGAGCCATGAACTGCGCACGCCGATGAACGCCATCCTCGGCTTCACGCAGCTCATGCAGATGGACGCGAGCCAGCCGCTGCCGCCGGCGCAGCGCCACCGCGCCCATCAGATCGCGCAGGCTGGCTGGCACCTGCTGGCGATGATCAACGACACGCTGGACCTGTCGCGCATCGAAACCGGCTCGCTGCCGCTGACGCCGGCCACGCTGGAGCTGCCGCCGCTGGTGGCGCGGGCCGTGGCGCTGGTGCACCCCGGTGTCATCGCGCTCGGGCTGACGGTGCAGCAGCGGCTGGAGGCCGATGCGCGCTGCGTGGTGGGCGACGCCACCCGCATCACGCAGGTGCTGGCCAACCTGCTCGGCAACGCCGTCAAGTACAACCGCCCGGGCGGGCACATCTTCATCGAAGCCAGCCGCCCGGAACCGGGCTGGGTGGAGGTGGCCGTGCAGGACACCGGCCTGGGCTTGACCGAGGCGCAGCGTGCCGACCTCTTCCAGCCGTTCAACCGGCTCGGGCGGGAGGACAGCGGCCTGCCGGGCACCGGCATCGGCCTGGTCATCAGCCAGCGCCTGGCCGAGATGATGGGCGGCAGCCTGCGCGCCGACGCCACGCCGCCTCCTGGCGCCCGCTTCGTACTGCGGCTGCCTGCCGCGCCGGACGAGGCGCCGCCAGCCCTGCCCCCGGCGCTGCCAGAGCCAACAAGCAGCCGCGCCCCCAGCCGGCGCGTGCTCTATGTGGAAGACAACGCGCTGAACGCCGATGTCATGCGCGGCGTGCTCGGGCAGCGGGCCGGCCTGACGCTGGAGGTGGTGTCCACGGCCGCCGCCTGCTTCGACGCCCAACGGGCCCACCCGGCAGACCTGCTGCTGCTGGACTGGCAGTTGCCCGACACCGACGGCCTGACGCTGCTGCGCCGGCTGCAGGAGGCGGGCCTGGCGCCGCCGGCAGTGATCGTCGTGTCGGCCAACGCGCTGCCGGAGCAGATCGAGCAGGCCCGGGCCGCCGGTGCCCATCACTACCTCACCAAACCATTGGACGTGCGGCAGTTGCTGGCGCTGGTCGACGATTTGTTGGCACCGTCCAGCCACACGACAAGTGCAGAATGAGCGCTGAAAACAGCTCCCCTAGCACCCCGATGACCTCCACCGACCTCGTTCCCGCCACCGGCGCCCAGGCCGTACAGACCGTGGCTCGCACCGAAGGCCGCCAGTTCCTGACCTTCCGCATCGCCGAGGAGGAATACGGCCTCGACATCCTGCGTGTGCAGGAAATCCGCTCCTACGAGGCGCCCACGCGCGTCGCCAACGCGCCGGCCTTCGTCAAGGGCGTCGTCAACCTGCGCGGCGTCATCGTGCCCATCCTGGACCTGCGCATCCGCCTCGGCCAGGCCGGCGAGTACAACGCGTTCACCGTGGTCATCGTGCTGAACGTGGCCGGCCGCGTGGTCGGCGTGGTGGTCGATTCGGTGTCCGACGTGCTGGAACTCGGCGCGGACGAGATCAAGCCGCGCCCGGAAGTCCCGGCCGCCATGGACTCCCGCTTCATCACCGGCCTGGGCAAGATCGGCGACCGCATGCTGATCCTGCTGGACATCGAGGCGATGATCAAAAGCCCGGATTTCGGCCTGGTCGACTGAGGCGCCAAGACCCTCAAGTTGGCGCACGCTCACTGTTTCACCCACGGAAACAGTGCGTTCCAAGATATACAGCTCGCGCTTTAGCACTCCGGGAATCCGAGTGCTAATATTCCTTCACCGCTGCATTTCACGCGGCGGCTAGTCAGGAATCAAGACGATGTCTGCCTCTTCCGCCATTGCCGTTCGCAGTCCCTGGGCCATGGTGCCCTCGCTGGGCAATCTGGACGCCTACATCTCCGCCGTCAACCGCCTGCCGTTGCTGACGGCGGAGGAAGAAACCGCCGCTGCACGCAGCCTGCGTGACAAGGGCGATGTCGAAGCCGCCGGCCGGCTGGTGCTCTCGCACCTGCGTCTGGTCGTGTCCATCTCGCGCCAGTACGTCGGCTACGGCCTGCCGCAGGGCGACTTGATCCAGGAAGGCAACGTCGGCCTGATGAAGGCCGTCAAGCGCTTCGACCCGGATCAAGGCGTGCGCCTGGTCAGCTACGCGATGCACTGGATCAAGGCCGAGATCCACGAGTACATCCTGAAGAACTGGCGCATGGTCAAGGTCGCGACGACCAAGGCCCAGCGCAAGCTGTTCTTCAACCTGCGCTCGATGAAGCACCAGCTCAAGGCGGGCCAGGTCGATGGCGAAACCCATCGCAGCACGCTGACGGAAGCCGAACTGGCCCATGTCGCACGCGAACTGAACGTCAAGCGCGAAGAAGTGCTGGAGATGGAAACCCGGCTGTCCGGCGGTGACGTCGCGCTGGAACCGCAGAGCGACGACGACGGCGAGAGCTTCGCGCCCATCGCCTACCTGGCCGACGACACCCAGGAGCCGACGCGCGTGCTCGAAGCCCGTTCGCGCGACGACCTGGCCGGCGACGGCATCCAGCGCGCGCTGGACGTGCTGGACCCGCGCAGCCGCCGCATCGTCGAGGAGCGCTGGCTGAAGGTGAACGACGACGCCTCGGGCGGCATGACGCTGCACGAACTGGCCGCCGAGTACGGCGTGTCGGCCGAGCGCATCCGCCAGATCGAGGTCGCGGCGATGAAGAAGATGAAGAAGGCGCTGACGGAAGCCGCCTGACCTCCGCAGCCGTTCCCAACGACCAAGCCCCGCGATGCGGGGCTTTTTTCATCCAGTGGCGAAGCCGGTAGGGGGGCCTATCTACCGGCCAGCAGCAACTTGATGTCGTGCACCAGCGGCTCCGCGCCGGCGCCGTAACGCACATAGACGCGCACCCGGCCCTGCGGGTCGAACAGGAAGCTCGCCGCCGTGTGGTCCATCGTGTAGGTCTCGGGCGTCTTGCCAGGCACCTTGGCGTAGAAGACCTTGAACTCCTTGGCGGCCGCCTGCGTCTGCTCGACGCTGCCATGCAGGCCGACGAAGCTCGGGTCGAAGCTGGCCAGATAGGCCTTCAGCAGCGCAGGCGTGTCGCGCTCCGGGTCCACCGTGACGAAGACACCCTGCACCTTGTCGCCGTCGGCGCCCAGCGCCTTCTTGACCTCGGCGACTTCCATCATCGTCGTCGGGCAGACGTCGGGGCATTGCGTGTAGCCGAAGAAGACAACCGTCACCTTGCCCTTGAAGTCGGCCAGCGAGCGGGCGCGGCCGTCCTGGTCGGTGAGGTTGAGCTGGCGGGCGTACTCCGCACCGGTCAGGTCGACACCCTTGAAGGCAGGCTTGGACGGATCGGCCTGCTGGCAGCCGGCGAGGGCCAGGGCGGCCAGCGCGGCGATCGTGATACGGCGAGTGGTCATGGGATGTAGTGGTCGATCAACAGGGCCGCGAACAGCAGCGACAGATGCCAGATAGAGAACCAGAAGGTGCGGCGTGCGAGCGTCTCCGAATAGGTCCGCCAGAGCCGGAAGGCATAGCCGCAAAAGCCCAGCCCCAGCGCCAGCGCGCTGGCCAGGTAGAACCAGCCGCTCATGCCGGTCAGGAAGGGCAGCAGCGTGGCCGCGAGCAGCACCCAGGTGTAGAGCAGGATCTGCAGCCGCGTGTAGTCGTTGCCGTGCGTGACCGGCAGCATGGGCAGGCCGGCGCGGGCGTAGTCATCGGCGCGGTAGAGCGCCAGCGCCCAGAAGTGCGGCGGGGTCCACAGGAAGATGATGAGGCACAGCAGCCAGGCCTCGAACCCCAGCTCCCCGCGCATCGCCGCCCAGCCCAGCACCGGCGGCATCGCTCCGGAGGCGCCGCCGATGACGATGTTCTGCGGCGTCATCGGTTTCAGGATGACGGTGTAGATGACCGCATAGCCGACGAAGGTGGCAAACGTCAGCCACATGGTCAGCACGTTGACGTAGACACCCAGCAGCGCCATGCCGATGCCGCACAGCGCCGCCGAGAAGACCAGCGTCTGCGGGCGGCTGAGCTCGCCCTTGGCGGTGGCGCGCCAGGCGGTGCGCTTCATGCGGGCGTCGATGCCGTCCTCGATGAGGCAGTTGAACGCGGCCGCCGCGCCGGCCACCAGCCAGATGCCGGCGACTGCCGCGAGCATGGTCAAGGCCTGCTCCCCCGTCGGCAGGCCCGGCACGGCCAGCGCCATGCCGATGGCGGCGCAGAAGACGATGAGCTGGACGACGCGCGGCTTGGTCAGCTGGTAGAACTGTTGCCAGCGCGGGCTGTGCGCGATGGCGCTGGCGGTCGAAGGAGAGGTGGAAGCCATATCAGTTGTTCATTGCCGGGCCGAGCGCCGGGCCGCCCCAAGCCGGCCCGCCTGGCGATGTGCGTGCCGGTCGAGCCGGCAAGCATCGCCGTCCCCTCGGGGGCCGAGGCCGGACACGGCGAGCCCTGAGGACTCGCCGTGCCTGCCGAGGGGCAGCCGCTCTGCGGAGCAAGACTGGGCGAGGGGTCGATTCATTTCAAGCGCGCGAGCAAGGTAGTGAGCAGGGCCAGCAGCACAGCGGCGCCGGCAGTGTGGCCCAGGGCCGCGACGATGGGCCAGCCGAGCACGACGTTGGACAGGCCGGTGGCCAGTTGCCAGCCCGCCGCGGCCAGCAGCCAGCGCGACCAGGCCGACGACACGCGGCGCAGGCGCCAGGCCAGCGCCAGCACGGCGGAGAACACGACGGCGGCGCCGATGCGATGGGCCATGTGGATGGCGGCCAGCGCCTCGAAGCCCAGGAAGCCGCCATCGGCCCGTTGGCCCAGATGACGCCAGAGCTGGAAGCCCTGGGCGAAGTCCATCGGCGGCCAGAACGCGCCGCCGTGGCAGGTGGGGAATTCGTCGCACGCGAGCACCGCGTAGTTCGTGCTGACCCAGCCTCCCAGTGCAACCTGGGCGACGGCCAGCAGCAGCACGACCACCACCGCCGCGCGCAGGCCGGCGGGCGCGGCCAGCGGCTGAGGCGTGTAGCCCTCCCGCTGCCAGGCCAGCAGCATCAGCAGGCCCAGGCCGAACAGCAGGTGCAGCGTGACGATGGCCGGGAACAGTTTCATCGTGACCGTCAACGCGCCGAAGCCGCCCTGCACGCAGACCCACACCAGCGTCAGCGTCGGCCACCACGGCGACGGCGCGGCCTCGCCGCCCCGGCGCTTGAGTCGCCAGCTCAGCACGGTCATCACGACGATGAGCAGTCCCACGCCGCTGGCGAGATAGCGATGGACCATCTCGATCCAGGCCTTGCCATGCGTGACCGGGCCGCCGGGCATGGCCGTCTGCGCGGCCTGGATGTGCTCGCGCGCGCCGACGGGGCTGGCCGAGGCGTAGCAACCCGGCCAGTCCGGGCAGCCCAGGCCGGAATCGGTCAGCCGCGTGAATGCGCCGAAGACGATGAGGTCGAACGTGAGGAACAGCGTCAACAGCGTCAGCGCGCGCAGCCGGCCGGCGGGCGTGTCGGCGCGCGAGCGCTGGCGCCACCACAGCAGCGGGCCGATGGCCACGGCGCCGCCGATGGCGGCCACCTGGCCGAGAGGGAGCAGCAACTCGTTCATCGGCCGGCCTTGTCCCAGCCGGCGCTGGCGCGCAGCAGCTTGTCGAGGTCGGCCTTGAACTTCTTCGGATCGGGGTCGCCCGGCGCACGCAGCATCCAGCGGCCCATCGGGTCGACGACATAGAAATGATCGGCCAGCGCGTGGCCCGGCGCCGGCTTGAGCCAGGCCTCCAGCTGCGCCCGCGGCACCTGCAGCACCTGCACCTCGATGCCCTGCTGGCTGACGGCGGCCAGCAGCTCGGGGCGCAGCGCGGCGGGCGCAGCGTCCTGCGGGATGAGCCAGAGCTTGTCGACCCGGCCGCGCTCCTTGCCCAGCATCTCGCGCAGCTGGCGCTGCACGTAGAGCTGACGCTCGCAGGCCGCGCCACAGGCGGCGGGCTGCACGGCCACCAGCAGCCACTGGCCCTTCAGCGACTCCGCCTGCACGGCACGGCCCTGTAGGTCGGTCAGCGGCAGGTCCGCCGGGATCTCGACCGTGGGCGTGATGAGTTCGCCATACGCAGTGCCACGCGGCTTGACGACGTAGAACGTGAAGTACGACGCCACCACCGGCGCCGCGCACAGGGCCAGCAGCAGCAGCATCTTCCAGCGCCCGGCACGCTGTTGCGCGCTGCTGCCGAGCGCGCGCGGGTCGGGCAGGCTGTGCACCGCGAAGCTCAGGGGCTCAGGGCTGCTGGGGGCGACGGAGCCGGGGGCGGAGGTGTTGGAACCAGACATAGAGACCGACGATCAGCGCGCTGAGCGCGAACCATTGAAAGGCGTAGCCGTAGTGTTTCTGCAGGCCCAGGTCCGGCGCTGGCCAATGACGCAGCAGCCCGTCATCGGCACCGGCGCCCTCGGTCTGCACGAGGGTCAGCGGCAGCAGCGCCAGGCCCGACTCGGCAGCGAAAGCCGCAGCATCGAGATTCTGCCGGATCGTGCCGCCCGAGCCGGTGCCCAGCTCATATAGCCGTGACGGCGCCGCGGCCAGCCGCCCGCTGATCTCGACGTCTCCGCCCGGCGTGTCGAGCGGCGGCAGCCGGGTGCGGTCGGCCGCGTCGCGCGGTGCCCAGCCTCGCTGCACGAGGATGGCCTCGCTGCGCCCGGCCAGCCGCAGCGGCGTGACGACGTAAAAGCCCGCGCGCCCGTCCATGGGCCGGTTGTCGAGCCACACCGTGCGCTCGGCCACCCAACGGCCTCGCAGCACGGCGCGGCGGTGCAGCGACGTGGCCGTCAGCGCCGCCCCTTCCAGCGCCGGTAAGGCGCCCTGCGCGTCGATGGCCGCCTGCAGCTCGACCTTCTGCGCCGCGCGGTCCAGCTGCCAGACGCCGAGCCGCGCCGTCAGCGCAGCCCCCAGCAGCGCGGCAGCCAGCAGCCCCCAGCGCCGGGCCGTCAACCCGCGCCCCCGGGCAGATAATTCGTCACCATGAAATTCGTGATCCTGGTCGCCTTCATCGGCATCCTCGGCGCGCTCGCGGCGGCCGGCTTCTTCATGCTGCGCAAGGGCCGCAGCAGCGATCGCCGCAGCCCCAGCATGGCCCGCGCACTGGCCGTGCGGGTGGGGTTGTCGGTGGCGCTGTTCCTGGTCATCTTGCTCAGCTGGAAGCTCGGCTGGATCCAGCCGACCGGGTTGCCGGTGAAGTCCTGAGAGCCAACGAAAAAGCGCCGCTGCTGCGGCGCTTTGTCTTTGCGGGGCCGGCCTACATCCAGTAGACGACGACGTACAGGCCCAGCCAGACGACGTCGACGAAGTGCCAGTACCAGGCCGCGCCCTCGAAACCGAAGTGGCGCTCCGGCGTGAAATGGCCCTTCATGAGGCGCAGCGTGATGAACAGCAACATCAGCGCGCCCACGCAGACGTGAAAGCCGTGGAAGCCCGTCAGCAGGAAGAAGGTCGAGCCGTAGATGCCAGAGGTGAGCTTGAGGTTGAGCTCCGCGTAGGCGTGGTGGTACTCGTAGGCCTGGAAGCCCAGGAAGGTGGCGCCCAGCAGCACGGTGACCCACATCCAGGCGATGGTCTTGGCGCGGTGGCCGGCGATCAGCGCATGGTGGGCGATCGTCAGCGTCACGCCCGAGGTCAGCAGCAGCGCGGTGTTGATCGTCGGGATGGGCCAGGGGCCCATGGTCGTGAAGGCTTCGACGGTGCCGGCCGGCGATGCGGTGAAGCCGGGCGCCGTGCTGGGCCAGATGGCCTTGAAGTCGGGCCACAGCAGGCTGTTCTCCAGGCTGCCCAGCGCCGGCACGGAGAACACGCGGGCCCAGTACAGCGCGCCGAAGAAGGCGGCGAAGAACATCACCTCCGAGAAGATGAACCAGCCCATGCTCCAGCGGAAGGACGCGTCGATGCGGTCGCTGTAGAGGCCGCCCTCGCTCTCGCCGATGGCGTCGCCGAACCACTGCTTGAGCACCAGGGCCCACAGCGCGAGGCCGCCGAACAGCGAATACATGCCCCAGCCATGGCCGTTGACCCACTGGCCCGCGCCCAGGATGACGAAGAACAGGCCGATGGCGGCCATCACCGGATGCCGTGACGGCGCCGGGACGAAGTAGTACGGGGCTTTGCCCGAGGTGGTCGCTGCCGACATGTCGCTCTCCTCTCGTTCTCAGTTTCGCCGCCGCTCAGGCGCCGGCCACGCCGCTGCTGACGACCCAACGGACCAGCAGCACCAGCATCCCTACGAACACGGCCGCGCCGAGCACGCCCGCGATGATCACGTGCACCGGGTTGAGCCTGGCCATGTCTTTCTCATGGTCCCGGCCCCGGCGCACGCCGAAAAAACTCCAGGCCACGGCCGCGATCGTCTGGCCGACGGACGCCTTGCGGCCCACCGCTTCCTTCAGCTCGCGCGCCGGCTCGCTCACAGCGCGGCTCCTGCACGCTTCGGCGCCTCGCCCAGCTTGACGCCGCCCTTGCCCGCCACTTCGAAGAAGGTGTAGGACAGGGTGATGGTCTTCACGTCGCGCGGCAGCTTGGGGTCGATGACGAAGGCGACCGGCCACTGCTTGCTCTCGCCGGGGTTCAGCGTGTATTCGCGGAAGCAAAAACACTCGAGCTTGTTGAAATGCGCACTGGCCTGCATGGGCGCATAGCTCGGGATGGCCTGGGCCGCCATCGTGCGGTCCTGCTTGTTGCGGAACTCGTACATCACCTGCACCAGCTCGCCGGGGTGGACGGTGCGGTGGCGCACCTCCGGCTTGAAGTCCCAGGGGCCACGCGCATTCGCATCGAACTCGACGGTGATCTCGCGGCTGTAGTCCACCTGGCCGTTGCCGTTGGCCAGGCCCCGGTCCGCCAGCAGCGTCTGCTTCTCCGACAGCGACAGCACGTTGATGCCCAGCGCCTTGCAGATGGCGTCGTAGAAATACACGAGCGAGTAGCTGAAGCCGAACATCAGCACCACCACCACCGCCAGCTTGGCGAGCAGCTGGCGGTTGTCCTCGTGCAGGGCGGCGAGCAGGCGCATGTCAGTGGCCGAACAGCGCCATCTTGGCGACGAAGCCCGCCCCAAAGGCCAGCGCCACCGTCAGCAGGATCAACGCCAGACGGCGGTTGGCCTTGCGCTGCGCGGGTGTCATGCCGCCGTCCTCAGCCGATGATCTTGGTGGCCGAGGCGTCCAGCTTGGGCGGCTCCTCGAAGGTGTGGAACGGCGACGGCGACGGCACTTCCCACTCCAGACCTTCGGCGGCTTCCCACGGCTTCTGCGGGGCCTTGGCGCCCTTGCCGCGCATCATCGGCACGACGACGAACACGAAGAAGTAGACCTGCGCGAGGCCGAAGGCGAAGGCACCGATGGAGGCGATCTGGTTGAAGTCGGTGAACTGCATCGGATAGTCGGCATAACGACGCGGCATGCCGGCCAGACCCAGGAAGTGCATCGGGAAGAAGGTGACGTTGAACGCGATCAGCGACCACCAGAAGTGGATCTTGCCGCGCGTCTCCGAGTACATGACGCCGGTCCACTTCGGGCCCCAGTAGTAGACGCCGGCGAACAGCGCGTACAGCGAGCCGGCCACCAGCACGTAGTGGAAGTGGGCGACGACGTAGTAGGTGTCCTGGATCTGGATGTCGATGGGGGCCATCGCGCAGATCAGGCCGGTGAAGCCGCCCATCGTGAACACGAAGATGAAGCCCACGGCCCACAGCATCGGGGTCTCGAAGGTCATCGAGCCGCGCCACATCGTCGCCAGCCAGTTGAAGATCTTCACGCCCGTGGGCACCGCGATCAGCATGGTCGCGTACATGAAGAACAGCTGGCCCGTCACCGGCATGCCGGTGGCGAACATGTGGTGGGCCCAGACGATGAAGGACAGGATGGCGATGGAGGCCGTGGCGTACACCATCGACGCGTAGCCGAACAGGCGCTTGCGGGCGAAGGCCGGCACGATCTGGCTCACGATGCCGAAGGCCGGCAGGATCATGATGTAGACCTCGGGGTGCCCGAAGAACCAGAAGATGTGCTGGTACATGATCGGGTCGCCGCCGCCTGCGGGGTTGAAGAAGGCGGTGCCGAAGTGCCGATCCGTCAGCGTCATCGTGATGGCGCCGGCCAACACCGGCATCACGGCGATCAGCAGGTAGGCGGTGATCAGCCAGGTCCACGCGAACATCGGCATCTTCATCAGCGTCATGCCCGGCGCGCGCATGTTGAGGATGGTCACGATGATGTTGATGGAGCCCATGATGGAGCTCGCGCCCAGGATGTGCATCGCGAAGATGCCGGCGTCCATGGACGGGCCCATCTGCAGCGTCAGCGGCGCGTAGAGCGTCCAGCCGGCGGCCGGCGCACCGCCGGGCATGAAGAAGCTCGCCACCAGCATGATGGCCGCGGGGATCATCAGCCAGAAGCTGAAGTTGTTCATCCGCGCGAAGGCCATGTCGCTGGCGCCGATCTGCAGCGGAATCATCCAGTTCGCGAAGCCGACGAAGGCCGGCATGATGGCGCCGAACACCATGATCAGGCCGTGCATGGTGGTGAACTGATTGAACAGTTCGGGATTGAAGAACTGCAGGCCCGGCTGGAAGAGCTCGGCGCGGATGCACAACGCGAGCACGCCGCCGATCATCAGCATCGTGAACGCGAACAGCAGGTACAGCGTGCCGATGTCCTTGTGGTTGGTCGCGAAGACCCAGCGCCGCCAGCCGGTGGGCGCATGGTGATCGTCGTGCGCATGGCCCTCGTGGCCGCCATGAACGCCGGGTGTGGGGAGAACTGCACTCATGTGATTTCCTCTGCTTCGGCGTCCAGGGTTACTTGCGGGCCGCGACGATGTCGGACGGCTGCACGGTCTGGCCCGTCTTGTTGGACCAGCTGTTCTTCGTGTACGTGATGACGGCGGCGATCTCGGTGTCGCTCAACTGCTTCCACGACGGCATGCCCTTGTCCATGCGGCCATTCAGCAGCACGGCGATCTGCTGCTGCTTGTCCTCGTCGAGCACGACGGGCGAATGGTCCAGCGGCTTGATCGGGCCGGCGCCGGAGCCGTCGGCCTTGTGGCAGGACGCACAGTTGGCCGCATAGACCTTCTCGCCGCGGGCGATGAGCGCGCCCTGCTCCCAGACCTTGCTCGGATCGTCCGCCTTGGCGGCCGCTTCCTTGCGCTTGCCGTCCACCCACTTGGTGTAGTCCTCGGCGGACACCACCTTCACGTGGATGGGCATGTAGGCGTGCTCCTTGCCGCACAACTCAGCGCACTGGCCGTAGTAGTCGCCGATCTTCTCGGCCCGGAACCAGGTGTCACGCACGAAGCCCGGGATGGCATCCTGCTTGACGCCGAAGGCCGGGATCATCCAGGCGTGGATGACGTCGTTGGCGGTCGTGATGATGCGGATCTTGCGGTCCACCGGCACCACCAGCGGGTTGTCGACCTTCAGCAGGTAGTCGTCCACCGGCTCGGGCTTGCCCGAGTTGGATGCCTCGCGCTGCGCGGTGTCCAGCGTGGCCAGGAAGCCGATGCCCTCGCCCTCGCCCTTCAGATAGTCATAACCCCACTTCCACTGGTAGCCCGTGGCCTTGATGGTCACGTCGGCATTCGTCGTGTCCTTCATCGCCACCACCACCTTGGTGGCGGGCAGTGCCATGCCGATGACGATCAGGAAGGGCACGACCGTCCAGGCGATCTCGACGGCCACGCTCTCGTGGAAGTTGGCCGACACCGCGCCCTTGGATTTGCGGTGCTTGAAGATCGAATAGAACATCACGCCGAACACCGCCACGAAGATGACGAGGCAGACGATCAGCATGAAGTTGTGCAGCCACATCTGGTCGCGCGCGATGTTGGTCACCGGCTCGTGCAGATTGAGCTGATTGACGCCCGGACCGCCCTTGAGGTCGTTCACCGCGAAGGCCGATCCGGCTGCCAAGGTTGCTGCCGCTGCGCCTGCCCACCGGGCCCAGCCGCGTGAGACGCTATGCACTCGTGCGTTCATCATCGTCATGGTTGTCACTTGGTTCTTTGAAGAGCAGGACTTGCCATCCGCCGGACCGGCTGGACGTGGGCGATGCGTGATCCGTGGACCGAGGCGACTCGCCGTGCACCCTTTTGGCGACGGAAAGTTTAGCCCAGGGGCCCTTCGCAACCGGGGGGTAGAGCCCCCCCGGGAATCACCTAGACAGACCCGCCAGAGCGGCTTTTGCGCAGGCTGGCACGCAGGGTTTCAACGGAGACCTGCGTCTCGGCCGAGACCGGAATCCGAGGCGCCGCCTTGAACGCGTGGCCGAAGACCAGCTCCACCGTCAAGGCCAGACGGCCGTCTGCGCCTCGCAACGCTTCGAGCTGCGAGGCCAGGGCCGCGCGCCAGCGGCGCCCGCGCATGCCGGCAAAACGATCGGGCGCGACGTTGCCACCCAGCGCACGTAAATCGGCAATCAAGCGGTCCGCATCGCCCCAGGTCAGACGCAGGCGCTCCTGGTCCATCACCGGGTCGGCAAAGCCGGCCTTCAAGACCAGGTCACCAATGTCGTGCATGTCCCACCAATCCGGTGCCGGCCTTCCCCAGCCTTCCCGCGCGTACAACGGACGCAGCTCGACGAAACTGTCAGGCCCGAGCGCGGAGAACATGACGAAGCCGCCCACCGCCAGGCTGGCCTGCCAGGCACCCAGCACGCCGGGAAGATCGGCGCAGCCCTGCAACGCCATGTTCGACCACAACAGCTCCACCTCGGGGCTGACAGGCAGCACATCGACGCGCCCGCCGGTGCCGCCGCGCAGCTTCTGCCACCAGCCCGGCGGCCGGGCCGCCGCGGCGCGCTCCGCCAACACCGGGTCGGCCTCGTGCCACAGCAGCTCCGCCCGCGGATAGGCCTGGCGCAGCACGTCACCGCTGGCGCCCAACGCGGGTGAGGCATCGAGCACGCGGGAGGGTTGCAGCTTGATCAGTGGCAGTCGCTCCGCCATGCGGCGCGCCACCTCACCGTGAAGCCAGGGGGCGTCGGCCGCCCGTGCGAGGCGCCGCGACTGACGCCGCAATGCGATGGCATCGAGGTCTTGAGGCCGCAGCCCCTTGTTTGAATTGGGGGCAGTGGCCGGCTCGCTCATGGGCCAGTCAGTATATTGAGCCGATGCCCGACCGACCGCTGGCCGCCCCAAAGCCCGCACTCGTGGCGCGTGTGCTGCAGCGCTGCGCGGGCCAGTGCGCGGTGTGCCACGCCTGGAGCCAGCAGACGATCTGCGAGCCCTGCCTGCAGCGCTACGCACCGGTCCAGCCGCGCTGCTGGACCTGCGCCACCCGCCTGCCGCAGGCCCTGGTCGACCGCCCCCGCGCGCAGTGCGGCCGCTGCCTGGTCGCCCCGCCGCCGCTGGACCGCACCGTGGCCGCGCTGGACTACGCATTTCCATGGGACGGCCTGCTGCAGCACTTCAAGTACCACGAGGCGCTGGAACTGCGCGACAGCCTGCTGGAACGACTGAACGCAGCGCTGACGGCCGCCGAGGTCGACGCGCCTGACTGGCTGCTGGCCGTGCCGCTGTCGGCCCAACGCCTGCGCGAGCGCGGCTACAACCAGGCGCACGAGATGGCCCGCGCGCTGGCACGACGGCGCGAGCTGCGCAGCGACCCGGCCCTGCTGCTGCGCGTGCGGCACAACGAGCGACAGGCCGGCCTGCGACTCGAAGCGCGCGCCGCCAACGTGCGCGGCGTGTTCGCCATCGATCCGCTGCGGCTGCCACAGCTGCGCGGCACGCACGTCGCGCTGCTGGACGACGTGATGACCAGCGGCGCCACGCTGTTCGAGCTGGCGCGCCTGCTGCGGCAGGCCGGCGTGATGTCGGTCCAGGCCTGGGTGGTCGCCCGAACGCCCGAGCCCAGCGATCAGTGAGGCCCTCGCCCGGCGCTCGGCCCTATGCAAGGCTGCGGCGGGATACTCCGGCCCTCATGTTCCACATCGTCCTCGTTCACCCCGAAATCCCGCCCAACACCGGCAACGTGATCCGGCTCGCGGCCAACACCGGCTGTGCGCTGCACCTCATCGAGCCGCTGGGCTTCTCAATGGAAGACCGGCTGCTGCAGCGCGCCGGCCTCGACTATCACGAGTACGCCCGCGTGCAGCGGCACACGGACTGGGCCGCCTTCGTGGCCGCCGAGCAGCCCGATCCCGCACGCATGTTCGCGTTCACGACGCGCGGCAGCCGCCCCTTCGGCGAGGTGGCCTGGCAGCCGGGCGACTGGTTCGTCTTCGGCAGCGAAACCGCCGGCCTGCCGCCCGCATTGCGCGATGGCTTCCCGAACGAGCAGCGCGTGCGCCTGCCCATGCGTGAAGGCCAGCGCAGCCTCAACCTCAGCAACAGCGTTGCGGTGGCGGTGTTCGAGGCCTGGCGGCAGAACGGCTACGCAGGCGGCAGCTGACCGCCAGGGCGCCGCAACTACTCTGCGCGAGCGTCGCGGCTCATCAGCCGGTCGATCGCCTCGGCCACCTGCAGGCGCCCCTCCAGCAAGGCCACCATGCTTTCGGTGATGGGCATCTCCACACCGGCCGCGCGCGCACGCGCCAGCACCGTCGGCGCGCTGTAGACGCCTTCGGCCACATGGCCCAGCTGCGCCAGGATCTGCGGCAGCGCCAGGCCTTGCGCCAGCAGCAGGCCCACGCGGCGGTTCCGCGACAGGTCGCCCGTCGCCGTCAACACCAGGTCGCCCAGGCCGGACAGGCCCATGAAGGTCTCGACGCGCGCGCCCAGCGCCACGCCCAGCCGCAGCATCTCGGCCAAGCCGCGGGTGATGAGGGCGGCTCGCGCGTTCAGGCCAGGCGCATCGGGCGACGACCCCGACAGCCCATCGCAGATGCCCACGGCAATGGCCATGACGTTCTTGACCGCCCCACCGACCTCGACGCCCACCGGGTCGGCCGAGGTGTAGACGCGCAAGCGCTCGCCATGAAAGGCCTCGACGGCGGCTTGCGCGAGCGCCGCGTCTTCACTCGCCGCCACCAGCGCGGTCGGCCGGCCCGCCGCCACTTCCTGCGCGAAGCTGGGACCGGACAACACACCCACGCGCATCGCCGGCTGAAGCTCGCGGGCGATCTCGTGGCCCAGCCGCCCCGTGCCGGCCTCGAAGCCCTTGCACAGCCACAACACGCGCTGTGTCGAGGGCAGCGCGGCCAGCGTCTCGCGCAGGCCAGACATCGGCGTCGCAACGATGGTGAGGCCGTCGGCGGCGTGCGCCATGGCGGCGTCACGATCGGCCGTCAGCCCCAGAATTGCCGGCAGTTCGCTGTCGGGCAGGTAGGCCGCGTTGCGGCGCGTCGCACGCATCTGCGCGACCGCGCTGGCGTCGCGCGCCCACAGGCTCACGTCATGCCCGGCCCGCGCCGCCTGCACGGCCAATGCCGTTCCCCAGGCTCCGGCCCCGAGCACACTGATCTTCATCGTCGTCATGCGTAGAAGTGTCCCCCAAGAAAAAAGAGTCGCTGCATGCGACTCTTTTTCGCCGGAGGCAAAAACGCCCCGCACACGGCGGGGCGCTGTCAGCTCGGAAGCCGCGATCAGTTGACGGCGCTGCCGCCCTGTGCCGCGCGCTGGGCCTGCTGAGCCTCGAACATGGCCTGGAAGTTCACTTCGGTCAGCAGCACGGGCGGGAAGCCGGCGCGGGTGCAGACGTCCGACACGATGGCGCGCAGGTAGGGGTAGACCATCTGCGGGCAGACGATGCCCAGGATGCCTTCGATCTGCTCCTGCGGCACGTTGCGGATCTCGAAGATGCCGGCCTGCTTGGCCTCGACGAGGAACAGCGTCTTGTCGCCGACCTTGGTGTTGACGGTGGCCGTCACGCAGACCTCGAAGATGGCGTCCGTGACGTTCTCGGCCGACAGCGTCAGGTTGATGTCGACCTGGGGCTGCTGCTGCTCCAGCAGGATGTGCGGCGCATTGGGCTGTTCCAGCGACAGATCCTTCAGGTACATGCGCTGGATCTGGAACACGGGGGCCGCGCCTTCGGCGGCAGCTTGGATCTCGTCGGCCATGGGACTCTTTCTAGCGAAGCGTCAAACAAAAGCCCGCAGGCGGCGCGCTGCGGGCGGTAGAAGAATTATCCGCGACGCCTCGTGACACGCCGCCCGGGGGCTTGCCCGGACTTGAAATCAGGCGTGACAGCCCAGGGGTGCTTCAGGCTGCTTGCAGCAGCGGCATCAGGCCGCCGCGCTGATCCAGCGCGATGAGGTCGTCGCAGCCGCCCACATGGGTGTCACCGATGAAGATCTGCGGCACCGTGCGGCGGCCGGTCTTGTCCATCATGGCCTGACGCTCCTCGGGGTCGAGGTCGATGCGGACTTCCTCGATCTGCTCGACGCCACGCTGCTTGAGCAGCGACTTGGCGCGGATGCAGAACGGGCAGACCTGGGTCGTGTACATCTTCACATGGGCCATGGCCGGCTTCCTCACACGGTTTCAGCGCAGACGGCTCACGCCGTCTTCTCGACCGGCAGATTGGCTTCGCGCCAGGCCTTCAGGCCGCCTGCCAGCACCTGGGCGTTTTCGTAGCCCAGCTTGCGCAGCATGCCTGCAGCGCGGCCGGCGCGTGCGCCGGTCGGGCACACCACCACGAGCGGCAGGGCCTTGTTGGAGGGCAGTTGCTTGTGGCCCTCGATCTGGCCCAGCGGAATGTTGCGCGAACCGACCGCATGGCCCTTGGCGAACTCTTCCGGCTCGCTGACGTCGATGAGGACGCCCTTCTCGCGATTGATCAGCTGCACGGCCGCCGCCGTGCCGACCGCGGCCCCCTGCGCCCCGGACACGAGCGCCGGCCACAGCAGCATGCCGCCCGACACGAGGGCGGCGACGATCAGATACCAGTTTTGTTGCAGGAAGCTCAAGCGTTCACCCTCGGGGCATGCAGAAAACCCGCGATTATCGGCGAGGCGAGAACCGCGGCGCCCGCCTCACGCCAGCTTGAACGTCGCAACCGCCTGCTGCAGGTTGATGGCCTGTTGCTCCAGGCTGGTGGCCGCAGCCGCAGCCTGCTCGACAAGGGCGGCGTTCTGCTGCGTCATCTGATCCAGTTGCACCACGGAGGCGTTGACTTGGCCAATGCCCTGGCTTTGCTCGGACGCTGCCGCCGTGATCTCGCCGATGATGTCTGACACACGCTGCACGCTGGCGACGATCTCATCCATCGTGGAGCCCGCCGCCTGCACGAGACGAGAGCCGGATTCAACCTTGTCGACGCTGGCGCCGATCAGTCCCTTGATCTCACGCGCCGCCTCGGCCGATCGCTGAGCCAGCGAGCGCACCTCGCCCGCCACGACAGCGAAACCACGCCCCTGTTCGCCGGCACGCGCCGCCTCCACCGCCGCGTTCAGCGCCAGGATGTTGGTCTGGAACGCGATGCCATCGATGACGCCGATGATGTCGGCGATCTTCTTCGAGCTGGCATTGATCTCCTCCATCGTCGACACGACTTGACCCACCACATCACCGCCCCGCTGTGCAACGGTGGCGGCCGAGCCGGCCAGCTGATTGGCCTGGGCGGCAGCCTCGGCGCTCTGGCGCACGGTGTCGGTCAGCACCTGCATGCTGCCGGATGTCTGCTCCAGCGAGCCGGCCTGGCGCTCGGTGCGCTCGGACAGGTCCTGGTTGCCGGCGGCGATCTCACGCGACGCCACGGTCATGGAGTCCGTGCCCTGCCGCACGTTGGACACGATGGCGGCCAGGCCGCGCGACATGTCGCGCACGGCCGCCAGCAAACTCTGCTCCGCCCCCGCCGCGACACGGATGTCCTGGGACAGGTCGCCATCGGCCATCTGGCGCATCACGTCGCGTGCGTACTCAGGCTCGCCGCCGAGCTGCCTCCAGACGCCGCCGATCACGAGATGCGATGCGCCCCCCAGGCACAACACGACGATGGCGCCGCTGATGACGATGGCCCACAGGCTGGACGACACGCCGCCCTGCGCCCGCTCGAGCCCGGCGGCGAAGCCCTCAGTCGCCTGCGCGCGCGCAGCGGCCAGGTCGGTCTCCAGCGTCTTGAGCGCCGACTGCATCTTCGGGATCGCCCCCGCCTGGTCACCTTGCTTGATGCCGAGAAAGAGCTCTGCCGTCTCGACCGACGCCGACACATAGCTCTCGAAGCTCTTGCCCAACTTGTCACCGACCTCGGCCTTGCCGTCGATCTTCTGGATCGTCGCGATCAGCTTGCGAATCGCCGCCGCGCGCTCGCGAGCCTCGTCCAGACGCTTCTTCTCGCCCTCGGCGACGGCGCTCTGGATGGTGGCACCCAGCGCCTCGAGCTGCGCGGCGAACTGGGTCGTGGCGTCCAGGTAGGGGTAGGCCACGCTGCCCACCGCCTTGATCGCATCCGACGTACGCGAAGAGAACAGCAGTACGACGGCAATGCCAATGGCGAAGATGGCCGCCGCCAATGCCGGCAGCAACCAGATCCGGGTCTTCACATTCATAAGCTGCCTCCAAGGGCTTGAAGCAAACGCGACGCGCCGCCGGCAGCCGGCGGCGCGTCGATCATCGGATCAACCGGGCTGTCAGTCGACCGTCAAGACGGCCTTGACACTGCCGTCCACCGCGGACTTTTCGATGTAGCCGATGGCATCCGGGTTGGCGGCAACGAACTTCTTCACTTCCGCAGAGCTGCTCAGTTCCTTGGGCGGCGTGGCCTTGCCGGAAAACACCAGGCGAGACCACGCGGCCTTGACCTGGGCGGCCTGCTTGCCGGCGACCTTGGCGTAGAAGTGCTCGCGCACCGCCGAGCCTTCGGCCTGATCGGCCGGCATCGCGGTGGCACCGCTGGGCAGCGTGGCGGACTTGCCGAGGAAGATGCTGGCGACCTGGTCGGCCGTCATCGAGGCGGCGGCGCTCTTGGGGTTCACGATCACGGCGACCTGTGCCTGCGCGGCCAGGGCGAAGAAGGCGAGTACGAAGCACGGGACGAGTTTCTTGTAGTTCATGGCGTTGCCTCCTGGATCAGAACACGGTGTCGACGGCGACGCTGAGGACGTTGACGGTCTTGCCATTGCCCCAGTTCGCCGTGGGCACAATGAAGTAACCGCGACCATCAGGTCGGATGTGCTCCCATTGCGCCTTCAGCGCGAAGTTGCGCACGAAGTCCCAGCGCGCACCGAGGGCCACGGTCTTCTGTGAGTGACGCTGGCTGTCCACGAGGCCGTCCACGGCCAACTTCAGGGCGGCGAGCTGCGCCGTGGCGGTCGGAATGGTGTTGTTGACGTGGGTGTCCACCGTCTTGGCCTCGGACACCGTGACATAGGGCGTCAGCGTGCCGAAGCGATGACCCACCAGCACATACCAGCCGTCCGTGTCGGCCAGGAACGTCTTGATGCGCCGTTGCGTGTACTCCGCGCTCACGACCCATTCGCCTTGATCCCAGGTCAGCCCCAGGCCGGAGAACGTGGAGCGGCTCTCGTTGGGGTCCAGCTGGTCGCCCACGGACGCAAACGGCGTGGCACGCAGCGTGGTCACCAGCGAGTTCAGCGCGGCATTGCCCACCGTCAGCTTGCCGCGGGCGTACCCCAGCCGCAGCGTCAGCCCGAAATCCGTCTCCAGCGTGGTGTTGAAGCCCACCATGGCTTTGACATCGACCTTGTAGCGCTGGGAGGTGTCGCTGGCCTTGCCGCCGAACAGTTGACCCGTCAGCGTCCCCATCGAGGTGTTGGCCTGGTAGCTGGCATCAGCTCCATCGAAATGGCTGACCGGCACCTGGTTGTAGACATCGGTCGGCGGGCGCAGCGCGGTGTTGGCGAAGCCCACGTCGCGGAAGTCGGACACCGCGAAGAACGGTGCTCCCATGCGGCCGGCACGCAGCGACAGGCCGGGCGTCACCTGGGCTTTCAAGAACGCCCACTCGATGCCCGGGTTGAAGTTGCCCTTGCCGTTGGATTTGGTCAGGACCTGGACGGTGCCGGAGAACATCGGGCTGAACTTGGCACCCAGCTGCACACCCAGCTTGGTGTCGACCTCGGCGCTGGGATCCTTGTCCGCGCCGCGCACCTGGCCGAACAGCGCGTATTGCGCGTCATCGGTGCTGGTGCGGACCACGCCCAGCGTGCCGAACCCGGACAGCGAGAACATGCCATCCGCGGCCGAGGCGCCACCGGCGCCCAAGGCAAGCAACAGGGGAAGCAGGCGACGTCGGGCTTGGACCATCATTTGTTCACTCCTTGAGGCAGCCGAATTGGCCATTTGTGATCTTAAAAATCAATTATTTCGGCACAACTATCGATTTCATCGCCTCCTTGGCGCAGGAACGCGCACTGAATCACAGTCGAAGGGGGCTTCTCGGCGCGGCGTTGCCTGATCCCTACAATTTCCGTCGCACCTATCCACTCTGGAGTGACATGTACAAGCTCGTCCTCATCCGCCACGGCGAATCGACCTGGAACCTGGAAAACCGCTTCACCGGCTGGACCGACGTGGATCTGACGCCCACCGGGGTGGAGCAGGCCAAGAGCGCCGGCCGGCTGCTGAAGGAAGCCGGCTATGACTTCGACATCGCCTACACGTCGGTGCTCAAGCGCGCCGTCTGGACGCTGTGGCATGCGCTGGACCAGATGGATCGCACCTGGCTGCCGGTGCGCCACGCCTGGCGCCTGAACGAGCGCCACTACGGCGGCCTGCAGGGCCTGAACAAGGCCGACATGGCCAAGCAGTACGGCGACGAGCAGGTGCTGATCTGGCGCCGCAGCTACGACACGCCGCCGCCGGCACTGGAAGCCACCGACCCGCGCAGCGAGCGCAGCGACGTGCGCTACGCCAAGCTGGACCCCAAGGACATTCCGCTGACCGAATGCCTGAAGGACACCGTGGCCCGCGTGCTGCCGTTCTGGAACGACACCATCGCACCGGCCATCCAGAGCGGCCAGCGCGTGCTGATCGCCGCTCACGGCAACAGCATCCGCGCGCTGGTGAAGTACCTGGACAACATCGCCGACGACGCCATCGTCGGCGTCAACATTCCCAACGGCATCCCGCTGGTCTACGAGCTCGACGCGAACCTCAAGCCCATCAAGAGCTACTACCTGGGCGACGCCGAAGCCGCCGCCAAGGCCGCCGCCGCGGTCGCCAATCAGGGCAAGGCCTGATCCGCCGCTGACAGCACCTCGTCGACGCTGGGCCACTCCCCCGGCCCGCGTCGCATCAGCGTCACCGTGGGGCCCCACGGCGCCCAGCGCTCGGCGCTCGCCGTACCCCAGACGCTGAGCAGCCGTGCACCCACGCCGGCCGCGATGTGCCCAGGCCCGGTGTCGTTGGACACCACCACCGCCGCTTCACGCAGCAGCGCGCTGTAGACGCCCAGGCCCACCCCGTCGAGGCGGATCGCCTCGGGGTACAGCCGCTGGGCGCCCTCCACTTCCGACGGGCCCGGCACGATGACGACCTGGCGGCCCGCCGCATGCAGCCGCTGCACAAACGCTGGAAACGCCGGCCAGCTGCGGTCGAGAAACTCCACCTTGCCGTTCGCAAACGGGCAGATCAGCACGTAGCGCCCCGGCGCCACGCTGCGGTCCGCCAACATCGCCAGCGCCTGCGCGCGCTTGGCTGCCGTCACCTGCATGCCGATGCGCGACGGCGGCGGTGGCGCCTCGATGCCCAGGAAGTCGCAGGCCAGCGCCCAGTATTCGAGCAGCGCGTGCTGCCGATTTCGCAGGGGATGCACTCGCTGCAGCAGCCAGGAACGCCCCTCGTCGGCAACGCCTTCCGCGCGCAGCCCGGCCAGGCGCGCGTCCAGGGCGGCCGAGAAAGCGTAGGGCAACAACAGCATGTTGGACCGGCGGTCAAAACCGGCATCGGCCGCACGCAACCGGTGGCGCAGCGCGCGCAGTTGCCGCACCCGCTCCATCACCGTGCCGGGGCGCACATGCACCGGCCAGCCCTCGGCCTCCAGCAGTGCAGGCGCCCAGCCCTTGCCGACCAGCTCCAGACGGTAGCCATGCTGCTCAAGCAGCCGCAGCGCGGGCAGCGCCACCACGGTGTCGCCCACGAAATTGCGAAGGCGAACGATTAGGGATTGACGATCTCGAAAGGCTTCTATCATTTGCAGTTCTTTGCAAAGTGGCGCGGGATTCTGCCTGCGCTGCGCGATCCCATGTTCCAAGTCGCCCTGCCCGCCGCTGCCGAAACGATCGCCGCTCACGACGCTGCACTGACGCAAGCCCCACGGCTCGTCGAAGCCCGCGACATCCGCGGCTGGATTGCCGTCAACCACTTCCACAACCGCTGCCTGTGGGCCCAGGAGGACCTGGCCCGGCGCACCCAGGCCCCGGCTGCGGAGATCGTGGCCAACAAACGCGCGATCGATCGCCACAACCAGGCACGCAACGATGCGATCGAGCGCATCGATGAGTTCCTGCTGGCCGCGCTGGGCCTGGTGGACCCCGCCACCCTGGGCTGCGCCCTGCCCCGCGCCACCGCAGCCCCCACCGCACGGCTGAGCAGCGAGACGGCCGGCTCCATGCTCGACCGCATGTCCATCCTGGGCCTGAAGATCGCCGCCATGCGCGAGCAGACGCTGCGCGAGGACGTGGGCGACGACCACCGCCACTGCTGCGGCGAACGCCTGCTGCGCCTGACGCACCAGCGTGCCGACCTCGGCGCCTGCTTCGACGAGCTGCTGGCCGACGCCCGCACCGGCCGGGCCTATTTCAAGGTCTACCGCCAGTTCAAGATGTACAACGACCCGCGCCTGAACCCGGCGCTGGTGGCGGAGGCACAGTGATCCCGCCCCGCTTCGCCGCCAACCTCGACTGGCTGTACGCGGAGCACGCCTATCTCGACCGCGCGGCAGCGGCCCGCGCCGACGGCTTTGCCGCCGTGGAGCTGCAGCAACCCCATCTGCACGACACGACTGCACTGACCCATGCGCTGGCCGGGCTGCGGGTGGCGCTCATCAATGCACCGGCCGGCGACTGGGCCACCGGCGAGCGCGGGTTTGCCGCGCTGCCGGGCCGCGAGGCGCAGTTCCGCGATGCCACGCTGCGCGGCCTGGACCTGGCCACCCGGCTGGGCGCGGGCCGCATGCATGTGATGTCCGGGCTGGCCGAGGACACGCCCGCGACGCGCGCGTGCTGGCTGGCCAACCTCGCGTGGGCGGCCGCGCAGTCGCCGCTGCCGCTGCTCGTCGAGCCCATCAACCGACGCGACATGCCGGGCTATTTCCTGCACGGCCAGCAGCAGGCGCTCGCCCTGCTGGCGGCGCTGGGCTCGCCGCGCGTGCAGCTGCAGCTGGACCTCTATCACTGCCGGGTGACGGAAGGCGAGTCGCTGCCCCACCTGGCCCGTGCGCTGGATCTGGGCGTGCTCGGCCATGTGCAGGTCGCCGGTGTGGCCGGCCGGCATGAGCCGGACGCGGCCGAATACAGCACCGAATTTGCACTGCTGGCCGAGCACGGCTGGCCGGGGTTCGTCGGGCTGGAGTACCGCCCGCGCGGCGCCACCTCGGCCGGCCTGGCCTGGCTGGGTGCAGCGGTCGGTTAAAGCCGGAACACCTGAACCGCCTGCACCAGGCTGTGCGCCTGGCCCTGCAGGCTGGAGGCTGCAGCGGCGATTTCCTCCACCATGGCGGCGTTCTGCTGTGTGGAGCCGTCGATCTGCGACACGGCCGCCGACACCTGCGACACGCCCTCGGCCTGCTCGGTGCAGGCCAGGCTGATGTCGCCCACCAGCGCGCTGACGCGACGGATCGCGGCCACGACTTCGTTCATCGTCGAGCCGGCATTGCTGACCAGCGCCGTGCCCGCTTCCACCTGGTCGACGCTGGCGGCGATGAGCTGCTTGATCTCGCGGGCCGCCTCGGCGCTGCGCGAGGCCAGCAGCCGCACCTCGCCGGCCACGACCGCGAAGCCCCGCCCCTGCTCGCCGGCGCGCGCGGCCTCCACGGCTGCATTGAGCGCGAGGATGTTGGTCTGGAAGGCGATGCCGTCGATGACGCCGATGATGTCGGCGATGCGGCGCGAGCTGCCATGGATGTCGTTCATGGTCTTCACCACATCGGCCACCACGGCGCCGCCCCGGGTCGCCACCTCGGCGGCCGAGATCGCGAGCCGGTTGGCCTCGCCGGCCGAGTGCGCGGTGTTGCCCACCGTGCCGTTGAGCTCGTCCATCACGCTGGCGGCCCCCTGCACGCTCGACGCCGTCTGCTCCGTGCGCTGGCTCAGGTCCTGATTGCCCGCCGCCACTTCCTGGCAGGAGTGCTGGATGCTGTCGGACGAGTCCCGCACCTGGGCAATGGCCTGCTGCAGGCTCAGGCGCATCTGCTCGAGCGAGCGCAGCATGGCCGAGATCTCGTCCTGCCCCTGCGCCTCGACCTGCACGGTCAGGTCGCCCGCCGCGATGGCGCGCACCCACTGCGACGCCTGCGCCACCGGGCCGGTGACGGAGCGCGTCAGCACCCAGGCCCCCACCGTACCGACGACCAGCGCGAGCGCGCCGAGCAGCGCGATACGCCACTGCGCGGCTTCGGTGGCGCTGTCCACACCCTTGGCCATGCCGTCCAGCACCTGCTGTTGCTGCTGCCAGTAGGTCTTCATCTGCTCGAGATAGACCTCAGAGGAAGGTCGAAATTCCTTTTCCAGCAGCTGGGCCACCTGGGCCTCGTCGCCCGCCTTCTTCAGCGATGCGATGTTGTTGCGCGCGGCGATGTAGCGCTCGCGCGCCTCGGTCAGTTGCTTGACGAGCTTCTTCTCGTCCTCGGACTTCGGCAGACCGTCGAGCGCCTTGACGATCTCGTTGCCGCGCGCCGTCGAGATCTTCACGTCGTTGGCGAAATAGTCCGCCAGGCTGGCATCGCTGCTCTTGGCAATGGCGGTGTAGCGCTTCACGCCCACGAGCGTCAGCATGTACCACTCGCTGACGAGCCGCTCCTTCTGCAGCGGCGTCGCCATCATTTCGCGGGTGTCGGCCGCGGCCCGGCCGAGGCTGAAGCAGCCGATCGCCATCATCAGCGCGAGCAGCAGCAGCACGGCACCAAAGCCGGCGGCAAGCCGTGTGGACAGCTTCAACGCGTTCAATCTCATCGGGACACCTCAGAATTCGACAGAGTGCCCCATGTTTGCAGCTATCGCCGGCCGACTCCAGCAAAAAACAGCCCAGGCCACACAACTTTTCCCGTGATGGACCCAGGCGGGCCATCGGCCTCAGCCCAGATGTCGCGCGATGTCTTGGCGGGCGCGCTCGGCCAGGGCGCGCCGGTCCAGCGCCGTGCTGGCGATCGGCGGCAACACCTGCACCGCGATGCCCAGCTGTCGGGCCGAGGCGATGGCCCACAGGCTTTGCACCAGCGTCGTCTCGCCGATGAAGCGCGCCGCCGTGCTGAAGTGCTCGCCCGGCTCATGCCAGCGCAGCACGACGGGCAGCAGCGGCGCCTCCGTGGCCACGGCCGCCTGCAGCAGGTTGGCGTGAAAGGGCAGCAGCGCCGGGCCTGCACCGGTGGTGCCCTCCGGGAACACCGCCACGCAGTCACCGGCTTGCAGCGCCGCCGCCGTCTGGTGCACGACACGCATGGCGTCGCGCTTGCTGGCGCGTTCGATGAACAGCGTCCCGACGCCTTCGACCAACCCGCCCACGAGCGGCCAATGCCTCACATCCGCCTTGGACACGAAGCGTGCCTGCGGCAGCACGGCGTGGACGGCCGCGATGTCCAGCCAGGACACATGGTTGGCCACCAGCAGATGACCGGCCGGCGCCGGGGCGCCACCTTCGTGCTGCAGTGAGATGCCGAGGATGGCCAGCGTCTTGCGCGACCACCACTGGACGAGCCGCTGCCGCTCCACGGCCGGCAGTTGCCCGAACCGGCGCTTGACGATCCACAGCCCGTGCAGCACATGCGGCGCCAGCCGCGCGAGGCGAAACACGCCCCTCATGCAGCCCACCGCCCGCATTGGCGCGGTACGCTCATTCGGCGCTGTAGGCGATGTGGCCGGCCACCAGCGTGTGGCGCACGCGCGCCGGCAGCTCGAAGCCGGTGCGGTCGAACGCGAACGGCGTGTGCTTGCCCTGGCTGGCCAGCTTGTCGGCCGACACGGCCCAGGTCGCGCCCGCGTCGAACACGCAGACGTCGGCGACGCCACCTTCCACCAGCCGGCCTGCACTGGCCGCCAACGAACCCAACGCCTGGCCCAGCACCCGCACCGGCTCGGCCGTGACGACCGCCAGCGCTCGCTGCAGCGGCAGATCACTGTCGCGGGCCCAGCGCAGCGCCAGGCTCAGCAGCAGCTCCAGCCCCGTTGCGCCCGGCGTGGCCTCGGCAAACGGCACGGCCTTCTCGTCGCTGGTGACCGGCATGTGGTCGGACACGAGCGCGTCGATCGTGCCGTCGGCCAGGCCGGCACGCAGCGCGTCGCGGTCGCGGCCCTGGCGCAGCGGCGGCGTCAGGCGCATGGCGGAGTCGAAGTAGCCGATGTCCACGTCGCTCAGATGCAGCGAGTTGATCGACACATCGGCCGTCACCGGCAGGCCCTCCTTCTTGGCCGCACGCACAAGCTCAACCCCGGCCGCGCTGCTGAGACGGCAGATGTGCACGCGCGCGCCGGTGGCGCGCACCAGCTCGAAGAGGGTGTGCAGCGCAATCGTCTCGGCGCTGACCGGCACGCCGGACAGCCCCAGCCGCGTCGCGACGGCCCCGCTGGCCGCCACGCCGCCGCCCAGCCAGGCATCCTGCGGGCGCAGCCAGACGGTGTAGCCGTAGGTCGCCGCGTATTGCAGCGCACGGCTGAGCACGACGGTGTCCTTGATCGGCACCTCGGCCTGCGAGAAGCCGATGCAGCCGGCCTCGGTCAGCTCGGCCATCTCCGTCAGCGCGCTGCCGGCCAGTTGGCGCGTCAGCGCACCCAGCGGGAACAGCCGGCAGCGGCTGAGCTTGCGAGCGCGGAACTTCAGCATCTCGACCAGACCGGGCTCGTCCAGCACCGGGTCGGTATCGGGCGGGCAGACCAGGCTGGTCACGCCGCCGGCCGCGGCCGCCGCCAGTTCGCTTTCGAGCAAGCCTTCGTGCTCGTGGCCGGGCTCGCGCAGGCGCGCGCACAGGTCGACCAGACCCGGCGCGACGACGAGGCCGCTGGCGTCGATGGTGCGCTCGGCCTGGAAGTCGCCGACGTCGCCCAGGTGCACGATGCGGCCGTTGGCGATGGCGACGTCGCCGATGCGGTCGAGGTTGGAGGCCGGGTCGATGAGGCGACCGCCTTTGATCAGGATCTTCACTTGCAGCACTCCCGTGCAAAACCAGTCAAGGCGCGCGCAGCGTCGCCGTTCATCCAGCGACTCCCGCCGATCCGGCTTGGCCGGGCGGCCTGGAGTGCCCCCTTGAGGGGGTGGCGCGAAGCGCCGCGGGGGTGGGCCGTCTTCATGCTTCGTTCCCTGCAAGGATGGCCATGACAGCCATTCGGACAGCGATGCCGAATGTCACTTGAGGAAGGATCACGCTGCTCTTGCCGTCGGCCACTTCCGATGCGATCTCCACGCCACGGTTGATGGGCCCCGGGTGCATGACGATGGCGTCGGGCTTGGCCAGCGCCAGCTTCTCCGGCGTCAGGCCGAAGTGCTTGAAGAACTCGCCGCTGCTGGGCAGCATGCCGCCGTTCATGCGCTCGTTCTGCAGGCGCAGCATGATGATGACGTCGGCGTCCTTCACGCCCTCGGCCATGTCGTGGCAGACGCGCACACCCATGTCGCGCAGATCGCCAGGCACCAGCGTCTTGGGGCCCACGGCGCGGATCTCCGGCACGCCCAGGATGTTCAGCGCATGGATGTCGGAGCGGGCCACGCGCGAATGCACGATGTCACCGACGATGGCCACCGTGAGGTTGCGGAAGTCCTTCTTGAAGTGCCGGATCGTGTACATGTCCAGCAGGCCTTGCGTCGGGTGCGCATGCCGGCCGTCGCCCGCGTTGACCACGTGCACATGGGGTGCGCAGTGCTGGGCGATCAGGTGAGGCGCACCGCTCTCGCTGTGGCGCACGACGAACATGTCGGCATGCATCGCGCTCAGGTTGGCCACCGTGTCCAGCAGCGTTTCGCCCTTGGCGGTGGAGCTGCGTGCGATGTCGAGGTTGATGACGTCAGCCGACAGCCGCTTGGCCGCGATCTCGAAGGTGGTGCGCGTGCGCGTGCTGTTCTCGAAGAACAGGTTAAACACCGACTTGCCGCGCAGCAGCGGCACCTTCTTGACCTCGCGGTCGTTGACCGACAGGAAGCTGCCGGCGGTGTCCAGGATCTGCTCGACGACGGCGCGCGGCAGGCCTTCGATGGACAGCAGGTGGATCAGCTCGCCGTGCTTGTTCAGCTGGGGATTTCGCTTGCTCAACATCACTTCACCTCGAAGCTGAAGCGGCCGTCGTCGCTGCGCGCGAGGCGCAGGCTCTGGTCCGCGTTGAGGCTGACGCGCGCCGCCGAAAACGCCGGCTCGATGGGCAGCTCGCGCCCGCCGCGATCCACCAGCACGGCCAGCTGAACGCGGTGCGGGCGGCCATAGTCGAACAACTCGTTGATGACGGCCCGCGTCGTGCGGCCGGTGTAGAGCACATCGTCGATGAGCAGGATGTCGCGGCCGTTGACGTCGAACGGCAGCGTGGTGTGGTCCGCCTTGGCCAGCCCGCGCGAGCCGAAATCGTCACGGTGCATGGCGCTGGAGATGGTGCCGGCCGCCAGCCCCAGGTCGGCCGCCAGCCGCTCGGCGAGCCAGGCGCCGCCGCTCCAGATGCCCACCAGGGCGGTGTCGGGCGTCAGCAGGCGCTGCACGCCGCGTTTGAGCTCAAGGTACAGACCTTCAGCATCGAGCAGCAATTCACTCATGGGGATGTTCTCGGAAAAACTGTTCAAGGATCAGCGCGGCGGCGGCGGCGTCCACGTCGTGGGCGCCCTCGGCTTCGGCCTCCACACTGGTGTAGCGCTCATCGACCTCGAAGACCGGCAGGTGATGACGGCCGGCGAGGCGGCGGCCAAAGTTCTGCGCCTTGGCCGTCATCTCGTGCGGCGCACCGTCCGGGTGGCGCGGCACGCCAACGACGAGGGCGTCGGGCTGCCAGGTGCGGATCAACGCGGCGATGGCCTCGAAATCGCCACTGCGTATCGTCCCTCTCGGCTCGGCGGCGCCGAGCAGCCGCGTGCCACTGGCCACGCCGATGCGGCGCGTGCCGAAATCAAAAGCGAGAAAGGATTGAAGCGTCGGCGCGGCAGCGTCGCGCTTCATCAGGCGTGCCCCGCGTCGGCGCTGAGCATGCGCGGGTCGATGCCCAGCAGGCCCAGCGCCTTCTCGTAGCGCTGCTCCACCGGCGTGTCGAAGATGACCTCCGGCGCAGCGTCCACCGTCAGCCAGCCGTTGCGGCCGATCTCTTCTTCCAGCTGGCCGGCGGCCCAGCCGCTGTAGCCCAGCGTGACGAGCAGCTTCTTCGGCCCGGCGCCGTTGGACAGCGCCTCCAGCACGTCGCGGCTGGTGGTCATCTCCAGACCGCCCGGCACCGCCAGCGTGGCGCTGTAGTGCCCGCCCTCGTCGTCCAGCGGCTCGTGCAGCACGAAGCCCCGGTCCGTCTGCACCGGGCCACCGTAGTAGACCGGCGTCTCGGCCAGCGGGTCGGCCGGCGGGCTGAGCTCGACCTTCTCGAACAGCGTGCCCAGCGTCAGCGAGGTCGGCTTGTTGACCACCAGGCCCAGCGCACCGTTGTCGTTGTGCTCGCAGAGGTAGATCACCGTGCCGGCGAAAGCCTCGTCGGCCATGCCCGGCATGGCGATGAGGAACTGGTTGGTCAGGACGATCCGGTCGGCGGGCATGGCGGTCATTTTATTCTGTGGGTATGAAGCCTCATCTTGACCGAGCCTTGGTCTGGTTCCGGCGCGATCTGCGCGCCGACGACCAGACCGCGCTCTACCACGCCCTGCGGAGCGCCCGGCAGGTGTTCTGCGCCTTCGTGCTGGACCGCGACATCCTCGACGTCCTGCCCCGCACGGACCGCCGCGTGGCCTTCATCCTGCAGGCACTGCAGGTGCTGGACGAGGACTTGCGACGCCTGGGCGGTGCGCTCATCGTGCGGCACGGGCGGGCGGCCGATGAGATCCCCAGGCTGGCCGCCGAACTCGGCGCCCAGGCCGTGTTCGCGAACCACGACGACGAGCCGCAGGCGCTGATGCGCGACGCGGAGGTCGCACGGCAGCTCGCGCCACTGGGCGCCGCACTACACACCTTCAAGGACCATGTCGTCTTCGAACGCCGCGAGGTGATGACGGCCGCCGGCGGCGCCTATGGCGTGTTCACGCCCTACAAGAACGCGTGGCTGCGCAAGGTCGACGAGTTCTACCTGAGCAGCTACCCGGTCGAGCGCCACGCCAGCGCGCTCGCGGCGTCGGCGCTGGCACGTGGCGTCCCTTCGCTCGACGAGATCGGCTTCGCGCCGGCGACCCTCACACCGCACCTGGGCCAGGGCAGCCACGGCGCCACCGTTTTGCTCGACGACTTCCTGGACCGCATCGACGAGTACGACCGCCGGCGCGACTTCCCGGCCGTCAAAGGCCCCAGCTACCTGAGCGTGCATCTGCGTTTCGGAACGGTGTCCGTGCGCCGCCTGGTGCGCCTGGCGCATCAACGCATGCAGGCCGGCGACCACGGCGCCGAGGTGTGGCTGTCGGAGCTGATCTGGCGCGACTTCTATCACCAGGTCATGCACCACCACCCCCACGCGATGACGTCGGCCTTCCGGCCCGAGTACGACGCGATCGCCTGGGAGACCGGGCCGCAGGCCGATGCGCTGTTCGAGGCCTGGTGCGAGGGCCGCACCGGCTTCCCGCTGGTGGACGCCGCCATGCGCCAGCTCAACGAGACCGGCTACATGCATAACCGCCTGCGCATGGTGACGGCCAGCTTCCTGACCAAGGACCTCGGCCTGGACTGGCGGCGCGGCGAAGCCTATTTCGCGCGGCAGTTGCTGGACTTCGACCTCGCGGCCAACAACGGCGGCTGGCAATGGGCCAGCAGCAGCGGCTGCGACGCCCAACCCTATTTCCGCATCTTCAACCCGACCAGTCAGAGCGAGAAGTTCGACGGCGAGGGCCGCTTCATCCGCCGCTACTGCCCCGAGCTGGCGGCGCTGGACGCCAAGGCCATCCACGCTCCTTGGGAGCGCGCGCCGCTGGCGATGTCAGGGGTGGACTACCCGCGCCCCATCGTCGACCACGCCATCGCCCGTGAGCGCACGCTGGCGCGCTATGCCGTCGTGAAGAGCCGTGCCGTGGCCACGCGCTGACGTTCGGCCGAACCGGCCGACACGGGTCAGAACAGCTCGATGTCGCTGAGCTGCGTGGCTTCCTGGATCACGCCGCTGGCCACCAGCGCCGCGTAGTTATGCACCTGGTTCCGGCCGTTGCCCTTGGCGTGATAGACGGCCTTGTCGGCGCGCTCGAAGGCCGCAGCGGGTGAGTCACCGGCCCGCACTTCCGTGAAGCCGATGCTGACCGTGATGCGCCCGACCTGCGGGAACGCATAACGCTCGGTGTTCAGGCGCAGCCGCTCGAACGCCTCACCGGCATGGATCTCCTCGTCGCAGCGCATCAGCACGACGAACTCCTCGCCACCAAAGCGGTAGAGCAGATCGTGGAAGCGGAACGAGCCGCGCATCAGCCGCGACAGCAACAGCAGCACCTCATCGCCGATCAGGTGGCCGAAGCGGTCGTTGACCGACTTGAAGTGGTCGATGTCGATCACGCCCAGCACATAGTGCGGTGTCGCCGCTTCGTGCCGGCGATCCTCGGCGTCATGCTTGCCATCGTGCTGCGCCGGCGTGTCCGACAGCACCTTCAGGAAGCTCTCGTCGAAGGTCTTGCGGTTCAGCAGCCCCGTGAGCGTGTCGCGCTCCGAGTAGTCGAGCAGCCCCTGGAAGTTGTGATAGATCCGCAGCACGCTGCTGACCATGCGCTGGGCACTTGTGCCCAGCCGCTTTGCCGCCAGCACCTCGATGACGCCGATGACATCCCGGTCCGTCGCGATCGGGAACAGATAGAGCCATTGCCCGTCCTGGACCACCTGCGTCACCGTGCGGCTGCGCATGGCCTCCAGCCGCAGCGGGTGGTCGGTCACCGGCGGCAAGGCCTCCGGCTTGGCCCACAGCGGGTCCGCCGAGGCCACCGCATCACCCGCGCGCAGATGGGCGCGCGTCAACCAACGCTCCTTGCCGGGCTCGCCCACCGTGCGATAGATGGCGACCGTCTCGGGCTCGAGCAGATCGCGCAAGGCCATCACCAACGTGACGTCCATGACGTCACGGTCACGGAAGCCCGTCAGCTCGGCAAGGTGGTCGACAACCTGGGACATGCCGTCAGACTACCACCGCTGACTGCGTGTACTGCCTGATCAAGCCCAGCAAGTGCTCCTCGTCATACGGTTTTCCGAGGTAATGGTCCACACCCAGCTGCGATGCGTAATCACGATGCTTCTGCGCGATGCGCGAGGTGATCATGATGACCGGCAGGTCGGCCAGACGCGAATCTGCCCGCATGTTGCGCACCAGGTCGAAGCCGTCCATGCGCGGCATCTCGATGTCGGAGAGCACGACCGCCGGCAATTCGTCGGCAGCGAGCTTCTCCATCGCATCCAGGCCGTCCTTGGCCAGCAGCACGCGGAAGCCCACACGCTCCAGCATGCGCTGGGTCACGCGGCGCACCGTCAGCGAGTCGTCGACCACCATCACCAGCGGCGGCAGGTGCTCGTCGTCAACCACCGGCACCACCGGCTTCGGCGCATCGGTCTGCGTCTGCGCGGCGGCCAGGCGGGCCTGCGCATCCGCGCCGTACCAGTCGGCCAGCGCGACGACGTTGTAGATCAACGCGACGTCACCGGAGGCCAGCAAGCTGATGCCGGCAAGACCCGGCACGCGATTGAGCTGCGCGCCGAGGTTCTTGACAACGACTTCCTGATTGCCGACCACTTCGTCCACGTGCAGCGCCAGCGCGGCCTGCGCGCTACGCACCAGCACGACCGGTGCGTGGCGCCCGTGCACATTGCCGCGGCCCACCTGACCGAGCAAGCCGCCCAGCCAGTAGAACGGCAGCTCGATGCCGGCATGCTTGAGCTTGCCATTGGCGTAGGCCGCATCGATGGCCTCCACCGGCACGCGCTGCACCGATTCCATCAGACCCGCCGGCACCGCCACGACCTGCTCGCCGCTCTTCAGCAGCACGACCTGCGTGAGCGCCGTCGTCAGCGGCAGGCGCAGCAGGAAGCTGGTACCTTGGCCGGCGGTCGACGACGTCTCGATGCTGCCGCCCAGCGTACCGACTTCGGCGCGGACGACGTCCATGCCGATGCCGCGACCGCTGAGTTCCGTGATCTGGCTGGCCGTCGAGAAGCCCGGCGCAAAGATCAGGCGGCGCAGCTGCGCTTCGTCGGGCGTCGCGTCTGCAGCGATGAGGCCCAGTTGCAGCCCGCGCTCGCGGATGCGGGCGAGGTCCAGGCCGGCGCCGTCATCCGAGAAGTTGAGCTGCACTTCGTTGCCGTGCTGACCCACCTCGATGCGCAGCGTGCCGGTGGCGTCCTTGCCAGCGGCCGTCCGCGTGTCGGGCGCCTCGATGCCGTGAGCAACGCTGTTGCGCAGCAAGTGCTCGAAAGCACCCGCCGTCCGCTCCAGCACGGAACGGTCCAGTTCGGTCTGGCCGCCCTTGATCTCGAGCTTGACCTGCTTGCCGCTGTCGCGAGCCGCCTGGCGAACCACGCGGTGCATACGCTCGCCGATCGAGTCGAACTCGACGAGGCGGGTACGCAGCAGGTCGTCCTGCAGTTCACGGGTCAGCCGCGATTGCGCCGCCAGCTCGTCTTCACCGGTCTGAACGCTACGCGTCAGCGCGCGCTGCAGCGTGGCCACGTCACCGACCGACTCGGCCAGCATGCGCGTGAGTTCCTGGAAGCGGGTGTAGCGGTCGAACTCGAGCGGGTCGAACTCGCGCCCGCCCTGCTGCGCCATCTCCTGCTGGATGTGCATCTGGGCTTCAGCCTGCAGTTCCAGCTCGCGCAGCTGCGCACGCAGACGCTCCAGGTTGTCGTCCAGGTCGAGCAGCGCGCCCTTCATCTGGCCGAGCTCGGACTCCATCCGTGCACGACGGATGCTGACCTCGCCGGCCTGCGTGGCCATGCGCTCCAGCAAGCTGCCGCGCACCCGCACCAACGCCTGCCCGATCGCCAGGCTGTCGACGCCAGCGCCCATCTCGCTGGCTTCGGCAAAGCGACTCCAGTCGACGGTGCGCCCCGTCTCGGCGGGCCCGCCCGCAGCCGACACCGTCGGTGCGACGACCGGCCGGGTTTGAACCACGGCCGCAGGCGCGGGCGCAGCCACCGGAGCGACCGTCGGCGCATTGAGGCTGCGCCCCAATTCATCGAACGCCTGCTCCAGCGCGTCGGCATCATCCTGCAGCGTCTGGACCTGGCCGTAATTGGCCGACCCGGCGTGCAGCAAGGCTTCGATCGCGGATTCCAGGTGGTGAGCCTGCTCACCCAAGCGCATGGCGCCCGCGAGACGCGCACCACCCTTGAAGGTGTGCAACGCCCGCATGCAAGCGTCAGAACGCCCCAGGTCGCCCGGCTCGGCCAGCCAGTCACGCAACGCGGCGTGCAGCTGCTGGATCAGGTCGCGACCTTCTTCCTCGAAGATCGGATAGAGCTCGGGCTCGATGTTGTCGGGCAGGCCGGGTTCGGGCTCCGGGCCATCCGCGGCCGCGATGGACGCCGAATGGAAGGACGGCAGCGGCTCGTCCATCAGATCCGCAGGCACCGCCGCGATCTCGATGATCGGCTCCGGCACCGATGCGGGCACCACCTCCGAAGCCGCCTCGCTCGACAGGTCGACAACCGGCTCAAGCTCGGGCTGCGGCGCCTGCTGTGTGTCGGGCTCCGCGTGCAGCTCGGGCTCGAACGCCTCGACCTGCACATCCGGCACGGCAAGCGCTTCGACCTCCACCGACTCCTCCTGCGGCTGGTAGGCATGCAGGCGAGTGATGAGGTCTGGATCGTTTTCCTTCAGGAAACCGGCAGCGAACTGGTGCAACAGGCGGCGCACATCGTCCGCAGCACGCAGGAAGAGCTCCACATCGGCCGCGTCGTAACGTGTGGCACGCTGGGCACGCTCCAACGCATGCTCCAACTCGCGCGCCAGCCCCGAGAGATCCTCGTAGCCCACTGTGGCCGCATTGCCGGCCAACTTGTGCGCATAAGCCTCGCAGCTCGCCGGCACCGGATGGCTGGTGTCGGCCGCCCATTCGGCCAGCTCCATGGACAAACGACGCGACAGCTCGTCGGCCTCGTTCAGGAAGATGTTGAACAGCGCAATGCTGATACGCAGCGGGCCGATGACCTTGTAGCCTTCGTCCGGGTCCACCACGTCGAGCAGTTCGGGCTCGGCGGTCGGTTCAACCTCGGGCTCCGGCACGATGGTGGCCGCGAAGGCCGGTTCGGGCTCAGCCACCTCCAGGTCCGGCAAGGTCAGCGTGAACGCTTCCAGGCCTTCGGCCGTCTCGACCGCTTCGGCAGCAGGCAGCTCCGGCACCGTCGCCGCCGGCTCTTCCGGCGTCAGCGGCAGGAGCAAGCCGCGCTGCACGTCGTCTTCGCCAACGACCGGCAAACCGCCACCAATGGCCGACTCGGCTTCCGGCAGCGACAGGGCCTCGACCGCGATGATCTCGTCGACCAGCACCGGCTCCAGCGGCAGGTCGAGCACGAGGTCGGGCTCGAGCGACACCGGCTCCTCCGCTGGCGCAACCGCCTCGACGACCTCGACCTGCGTCACGTCGATGATGGCCGGCATCGCATCGAGCTCGACAACTTCGGTGACTTCGATGACGGCTGGCTCCAGGGCCAGATCCAGGTCGACCCCCGTGGACTCGCCGATCGACTCGACATGGGCGGCCAACGGCAGCCGCTCGCCGCTCAAGCGCAAGGCATCTGCGCTGCGACGCACCGGCTCCGAGGAGCTGTAACCCGGCTCATTGCCGGCGATCTGCTCACGCCAGTGCGTGAAGTAGTCCAGCGCTTCGTCGGTGAAGCCCAGCAGCGACTCATCGGCCTGGGGCGTGTGATCGCCCAGACGTGCGTTGTAGAGCTGCTCGCAAGCCCAGGCGCCTTCGCCGAAGTCGTCCAGCCCCACCATGCGGGCGCTGCCCTTCAGCGTGTGGAAGGCGCGGCGGATGACCGTCAGCTGGCCATGATCGGACGGCGCTTCGCGCAGCTCGGCGAGCGCAGTGCGGGCATTGCCGATGACCTCGTCGGCCTCCTCCAGGAAGATCTCCCGCATCTCGGGATCGTCGGCGACGGTGGGCTCGGCAGCAGGCAGGGGTGTCGGCGCCGCACGTGGCGCCGCCACAGGGGCCGTCACCACCGGCGCAGGTGCCGGCTCGGCGGCCAGCGCCGTCAAATCGACATCCGGCAGGCTCAGGTCCGGCAAGTCGAGCGAACCCAGGTCCACACGGACCTGCGGTTCGTCCGGGTGTGACGCAGCTGCAGGCGCCACGGACGCCGCCACCTCGGCCGTCTCGGTATGGAAGCCGCTAGCCTCGAAGTCGGGCAGCTCGACAGCGCCTTCCCGGCGACCCATGACTGCGTCAAGGCGACCACTGGCCTCGTCGAACTGGAACATGCGCTTGGCCAGGGCCGGCTGCACGCTCAGCATGTCGATGAGGAAGCCCAGTGCGCCCAGGTTGTTGGCCAGGCGCTCGAACACATCGCGCGCACCGGGTCGATCGAAGTCGATCTCGGTGTTGGCCAGGCCGTCGATCTCGTCGCGCATGCGAACGGTCGCGTGCGCCGCCTGTTCCAGCCCCAGCACGCCGAGCACGCCGCGCATGGCCTGCAATTGGCCGGGCACGGGAATCAGCAGGTCACGCTGAGCCGGGTTGCGGAAATACTCGTCGCACTGCTTCTCGACCTCGGACAGGCTCGCGCGCAACTCGTGCACCACGCTGCCCAGCGTCTGCCGATCGGAAACCCGGCGATACAGGTCTTCCATCCAGCCTTCCAGCGGCTCGGCCGGCTGACCATGGGCCACGGCCTCGACGCGGCGCGCGAGGCGGCGGACACGGTCGGCCTGCTCGGGCTGGTCGAAGGCGGCGTCTTCCAGCGCCGCCTCGACATACAGCAGGCTGGTGGCGATTTCCATGGCCAGCGCCGGCAGCGGCGCACTGCGCGAGCGCAGCGTCGCCACGACGGCGCGCTGCAGCGTCTGCGCGAGCACTTCGCCGCTGGGGAACAGCCGAACCAGCGAATCTGCCAACCCGGCGAACTGCTCGTCCAGGCTGCCAAGACGGTGTTGGTCACCTTCCGCGGCGCTGGACCAGCTCTCCTTGGCCGCGAGCACACGGCGCTTGGCCTGAGCCACCCACGCCGGGTCGATGCGACCCAGGCTGGCGTCCTCGTACTCGCCGGCGATCTCATCGCCCAGGCGATAGGCGTTATGCACGGCGGTCAGGCGCGGCCCGGCGCCCTTTGCCACCCGGCACAGCGCACAGAAGAACAGCAAGTCCTGCGCAAGACGGTCACGCTGAGCATCATCGCGCTCTCCGCGCCCGACGGCCCGCAGCTCGTTCAGCAACCGGGAGCCCAGGCGCTTCGTGTAGGCATCGCTGCGCAGCAGCTTCAGCGCCTGGCCTTCGAAGACTGCGGCAGCCAGCTGCCACAGCGTACGGGCGTTGCCAGCGGGCAGCGCCGCGGCGAGGCCAGCACACAGGCCGGACAGGTTGGCCGCGTGCGCAGCGCTGGGCTCGCGCATGTGACGCAGCAGCGCAGCTTCGAACGGGCCGCGCACCGACTCAGGCGAGCGCGGCAGCACATCGGCCTCGAGCGGCACCGGGCGCCAGCTCCATTCATGCGTCCACAGGTCGGCCGGGTGGATGCGATCCACGCCATTGAACTTTTGCAGCTCCCGATAGCTCGGGTACAGCGCGAGCGGCGAGGTCTTCGTGCCGGCCAGCAAGCGCGCCACGTAAGCCAGCAACGCAAAGTCGGCACGCTCGATGATGTCGACGGCACGGCCCTCGACCTCCAGCGGACGCTCGGCCAGCCGGGTGACTGCCACTTCCGCAGCACGCAGCACGCTGGCGCCGGCCGGCAGGCCGACGAGCGACAGCACCCCGCTGACCTGGTGCAGCTGGGCGGCCGCCTGCTGCAGCGGCGCACCTGCCTGGCCATCCCCGGCAACGGCGACCGGGCGGCCGTCGCCACCGTCGCGCACCATGCGGCGCAGGGTCTTGTGCACCGACTCCAGCGAGCGGCGCAGTTCCTCCTGAACCCACGCCAGTGGGCTGAGGTCGGCCGGGAGTTCGGAGTCTCTCAAAGAGCTGTCCATGCGTGGCTCGTCAGGCGACCTTGAAGCGGGACACGGAAGCGCGCAGCGCCTCGGCGGAGCGCGACAGCTCGTGAACCATCTGCGCCGTGGAGCGCGTACCTTCCGAGGTCTGCTCAGTCACCGCAAAGATGTGCTGGATGTTGGAGGCCACGGCGTTGGCGTGTTCGGCCTCCTGCTTCGCTTGCGAAGAGATTCGCACGATCAGGTCGTCCAGCTGACGCGACACGCTGTCGATGTCTTCCAGCGCCTTACCGGCCGCGTCAGACAGTTGCGTACCTTCCACCACACCGCGCGTCGAGCGCTCCATAGCGGCCACGGCGTCGTGGGTGTCGGTCTGAATGGTCTTGACGAGCGCGGCAATCCGGCGCGTCGCGTCGCCGGAGCGTTCGGCCAGTCGCTGAACTTCTTCCGCAACCACCGAGAAGCCGCGGCCGGCTTCGCCTGCGGACGCCGCCTGAATGGCGGCGTTCAGCGCCAGCACGTTCGTCTGTTCCGTAATGTCCGAGATCAGCTCCGTGATCTCGCCAATTTCCTGAGACGACTCGCCCAGCCGCTTGATGCGCTTGGAGGTTTCCTGGATGGAGTCACGGATCGCATTCATACCGGCGATGTTGTTCTGCATCGCGGAGAGACCCTGTTCGGCGGCTTCCCGGCTCTTGCGCGCCACCTCAGCGGTCGTCTGCGCTTGTGCCGACACTTCCGTAATCCGGTTCGCCATACCCAGCACGGCCTCACCGGTCGCACGAATCTCGTGCAGCTGTTCCTTGGAAGCAGCCAGCAGGTCGGTGGACGTCTGGTCCACCGCGCCGGTGGTGTCCGTCACGCGAGCTGCCGTAGCCTGCACCTGACCAACCAGATTGCGCAGCTCTTCCACCGTGTAGTTCACCGAGTCGGCGATGGCGCCCGTGATGTCTTCCGTCACCGTTGCCTGTTGCGTCAAGTCACCTTCAGCAACCGTGGACAGTTCGTTCATCAACCGCAAAATGGCCGCCTGGTTCGCGTCGTTGACGCGCTTGGCTTCCTTCTCCTGCGCCTCGGCTTCGAGACGCTGGGCATCGGCGAACGCCGCCTGTTCGGACTTGTCAGCCACGAACAGCCGCAGGAAACCGAGAGCACCGGCGATGAGAGCGATCAGGGAGACCACCATCAGCGCGATCAGCGCCAAGCCTGCGCCGCCGGACTTTTCAAGTTCCGATGCCGCCAGTTCGATGTTCTTGCGCAGCGGTTCGGAGTCCGCAAGGATGGCCGTCTGGGCTTCACGAGCCGAAACCAGGCCTTGCAGGTTACCCAGAATCGCCGAAGCCTGGACACGCGTCTGCTCGTACTGCTTGAGCAGCGTCTCCAGACGCTCACGCATCTGCGGATCCTTCGCCGCGTTCAGGCGCAGTTCGGGGTTGCCGTTGATCAGGGCTTCGGTGATGAGCTTGAACGAGTTCAAGTCCTTACCCAGCAGGAACACGGCCTCGGGGCTCACGCCTTCCTGCGTCAGGAACTCGTTGGCGCTCTTACCGATACGCTGCGTCAACATCACCAGCTGACCGACCGCAGAGACCTCACCGGCGGAAGCGCCAATCTGCAGCGCCTGGGAGGACACCGCCTCGGCGCTTTCCAGCAAGTCGCTGGACTGACGGTTGATGGCGCGAAGCGCCTGACCCACCTGCGTCAAGATCTTCTTCTGGTCCTGCACGACCTTGCCGTTCTTCTCGGCGCGATCGACCAGCGGCTTGATTTCTTCCAGCGTCGGCTGCACGGCCGCCGGGGCCACTGCCAGCGGACCCTCACCCGTGCGCAGGTTGTTGACGACGTCGCTCAGCGTGCCGACCGACTCCTTCAATTCGTCGAAGGCCGCCGCGTTGCCGACGAGCGCCGCCGACACGGACTTCGCCATACGCTGCGAGTGCATCAGCGCCTGACCGGCCGCACGGCCCTGCGCAGCGCTTTGACTCGAGTTCAGCAGCACCAGACCGACGGACGTCGCCGTGCCGGCCAAGCCGAAGACCACCAGACCGGTCAGCAGACGCTGGCGGTTCTGCTTGAGGAACCCGGAACCGTCGCCGGCGCCCAAGGCCCCCGACTTCGACCCTGCGCTGCCGTCAGCACCTTGCGTAGTCGTCGGCGCGAAGCCCATCGCGCTGGACGGGAATTCACTGCTCGGGCCCGGCTCGGTAGGCACCGCAGCCGAGATGATGGAACGAGCCTCGCCCGAGGCGTCGCCGCCGCGTGTCGAATCCAGGCCTGCGCCTCGCAAGTCCATTGCCGCCGTGTCATCGACATCCGGCACTGCGTGCGGCAGTGCATCGGCTTCGGACTTTCCCCTGATTTTGTCCAGCAGGCTCATCTCACCCTCGTCCTTCAATGTTTGTGATGTCCGCTTTGCTGCGCGGACGTCGATGCTGTGAAGCGCGCATCACCTGACGATGTGCAGGAAGTCATCCTGCCTCGCCAACGCTTCCAAATTGATTTCCTGCCAGAGCCGGCCCGACTCGTCGCGGCGCAAGGCACCTGCGAAACGAGGCACGGGCCCCGTTGGCTGCTGAGATGCCAATGGCAACTGATCATCGCCGCGCAGACCCGCCAGGCGGTCCACGAGCAATGCACAGTTCAGATTCATTTCACTGCTCAGCGAGACCAGCCGGGCCTGCGGTGAGCTGATGCGGCTGGGCGCCACCTCGCGCAGCCCGAGATAAGTCGCGAGGTCCACCACGGTGAAGAGGCCGCCCCGCAGGTTGGCCACGCCGGCCAGCCAGGGCTTGCCGTACGGCACCGACTTGATCGGCACCGGCGCGAAGATCTCGCTCGCCTGCTTCAGCGAGAGCAGGATGCCAGCACCCGCGCACTCGACAGCCAGCCAGTTCGCGATCAGCGTCGTCTCGCGCGCCGCCTGCATGCGCTCGGCCAGGCGCTGCTGCAGCTCACGCAGGGCGGTCTTGTTTGCCATCTCGCGTTAGCCCAGAGCCTTGATCTTGGCCAGCAGTTCTTCGGGCTTGACGGGCTTCACGACATAGTCGCTGGCGCCTTGGCGCATGCCCCAGACCTTGTCGGTCTCCTGGCTCTTGCTCGTGCAAATGATGACGGGGACGCCGATGAAACGCTCATCGCGCGTGATCGCCCGCGTCAGCTGGAAGCCGTTCTGGCCCGGCATGACGACGTCCATCAGGATGAGGTCAGGCTTGGCCTCGGCCAGGCGCTTCATCGCCTCTTCGCCGTTTTCCGCCGTGCGGACGTTGTAGCCGCGCTTGGTCAGCATTTCCGAGAGCGCGTGCAGCTCGGTCTTGGAATCGTCAACCAACAGGATGTTGTGAATACTCATGACTCAGTCTCTCAATGGGGGCTTTTTCAGGAGCGGTGCTGTAGCACCGCCTGAAGGAGCTGGTCCTTGGTGAAGGGCTTGGTAAGGTAATCCTGAGAGCCCACCATGCGGCCACGGGCCTTGTCGAAAAGGCCATCCTTGGATGACAGCATGATCACGGGCACTCCGGAGAATTGAGGGTTGCGCTTGATGATGGCGCAGGTCTGGTAGCCGTCCAGACGGGGCATCAGGATGTCGCAGAAGACAAGGTCAGGGGAGAAATCGCCCAGCTTGGCCAGCGCATCAAAGCCGTCCTCCGCCAGCACCACCTCATGACCACCTTGCTTGAGAAAGATCTCGGCACTGCGGCGAATGGTGTTGCTGTCGTCGATAACCAGAACCCGGGTGGGCGCTGTGCTGGAAACTTGCTCGTTCAAACCTAGCCTCCTAGGAACTTCAGCTCGGGACTGGCCGGGATCAGATGCGCACCATCTCGAAATCTTCCTTGCGCGCCCCACACTCGGGGCAGACCCAGTTCATGTCGACATCTGCCCACTTGGTGCCTGGGGCGATGCCGTGCTCGGGATCCCCCGTCTCCTCGTCGTAGATCCATCCGCAGATCAGGCACATCCAGGTACTGGGTTCGCTCACGTGTCACTCAGGGTTTGCTCACTACAATCGCATCATTCTAGCCAGGGCCCGTAAGCGCAATGCTGAGGGCAAACGCCTGTGCTCTGAGCTTCGAAACAGCCCAATTAGCGGCAGACTCCACGCTTTCGGCAGCTCTTTGGCCGCGACCGCCACGACCTTCCCATGAGCCCAACTCCCCACCCCAACGACCACGAGGTCGACCCGCCTCAGGACGAGGAAAGCGCACCACCGGCCTGCGTGCTGAGCTTCAACGCCAGCGACGCCTCGGGCGCTGGCGGCCTGGCCGGCGACGTGGCCACCATCGCGGCCATGGGCGCGCATTGCCTGCCCGTCGTCACCGCGGTCGTGCTGCGCGACACGGCCGAGATCTTCGAGCACCAGAGCCTCGATCCCGACACCGTGGCCGAGCAAGCGCGACACATCCTCGAAGACGTGCCGATCACGGCCTGGAAGGTCGGTTTCCTGGGCAATGCCGAGGGCGTCAGCGCGGTCGCCGAAGTGCTCAGCGACTACCCCGATGTGCCGCTCGTCACCTACCTCCCGTCCATCGCCTGGATCGACGAGGACGAGCAGCAGCAATACCTGGACGCCCTGCGTGAGCTGGTGCTGCCGCAGACGGTGGTGCTCGTCGGCAACCACAAGACGCTGACCGATTTCTTGCTTCCCGAGTGGGAAAGCGAGCGCGCGCCGTCGGCCCGCGAGCTGGCCGTGGCGGCCGCCCAATCGGGCGCGCAGCATGTGCTGGTGACCGGCATCCAGCTGCCCAACCAGTTCGTCGACAACGTGTTGGCAAGCTCGCAAGGCCCTATTGCCGGCGAGAAGTTCGAGCGTTTCGAGACCTCTTTCGTCGGCGCTGGCGACACGCTGTCAGCCGCGCTGGCGGCATTGCTGTCAGTCGGCGCGGAGCTGCACTCAGCGGTCGGCGAGGCGCTCTCGTTCCTGGACCAAGCGCTCGATGCGGGCTTCCGCCCGGGCATGGGCAACGTGGTGCCCGACCGCTTCTTCTGGGCCCTGCCACCGGCCGACGAAGAGGGTAGCGAATCGCACTTCGAAGACGCCGAAACCGAGGTCGAAGAACCCGCCAAATCGCCCCGGCGCATGCACTGACCCCTTGCATCATTTTCCAATGGTTACCAATTCACAGTTGTTTGAACGCGCCACTCGCGTGATTCCGGGCGGGGTGAACTCCCCGGTGCGTGCATTTCGGGCCGTCGGAGGTACGCCGCGCTTCATCGCGCGCGGCCAGGGCGCCTACATCTATGACGCCGAAGGTCAGCGTTATGTGGACTACATCGGCTCCTGGGGGCCGATGATCCTGGGCCACGGCCACCCCGCCGTGCTCGAGGCGGTGCAGAAAGCCGCCGTGGAAGGCTTCTCGTTCGGTGCGCCAACGGAGCGCGAAATCGAGCTGGCAGAGGAGATCCTCAAGCTCGTACCCAGCATGGACCAGGTGCGCCTGGTCAGCTCGGGCACGGAAGCGACGATGAGCGCCATCCGCCTCGCGCGCGGCGCGACCGGCCGACCCAAATTCATCAAGTTCGAGGGCTGCTATCACGGCCACACCGATGCCTTACTCGTGAAGGCGGGCTCGGGCCTGGCCACCTTCGGCCACCCGACCAGCGCCGGTGTCACGCCGGGCGCCGCGGCCGACACCGTCGTCCTGGAATACAACAACGTCGAGCAGCTGGAGGCCGCGTTCGCGCAGCACGGCGCCGAGCTGGCCTGCGTCATCGTGGAGCCCATCGCCGGCAACATGAACTTCGTCCGTGCGTCCCTGCCCTTCATGGCGGCGATGCGTCGCCTGTGCACGCAACACGGCGCGCTGCTGGTGCTGGACGAGGTCATGACGGGCTTTCGCGTGGGGCTGGGCTCGGCCCAGGCGCACTATGCGCGGCTGCTGCCGGGGTTCGCGCCAGACATCTCCGTGTTCGGCAAGGTCATCGGCGGCGGCATGCCGCTGGCGGCCTTCGGCGCCAAGCGCGAGGTCATGCAACACCTGGCGCCGCTGGGCGGCGTCTACCAGGCCGGCACGCTCTCCGGCAATCCGGTGGCCACCGCCTGCGGCCTGGCCACGCTGCGCGAGATCCAGAAGCCCGGCTTCTTCGACGCCCTGTCGGCGCGCACGCAGGCGCTGGTCGACGGGCTGAAGGCCGTCGCCACCGACAACGGCGTGCCGTTCAGTGCCGACTGCGAAGGCGGCATGTTCGGCTTCTTCCTGCTGCCCGAGCTGCCGCAGAACTACACGACGGTCATGACGACGGACAAGGAGCGCTTCAACCGCTTCTTCCACGCCATGCTCGACGCCGGCATCTACCTGGCCCCCGCCCTGTACGAAGCGGGCTTCGTGTCCGCCGCACACAGCCAGGCCGACATCGACGCCACCCTGGCGGCAGCGCGCGCGGCGCTGAAATGAAGCCCGACGCCTCGGCGTCGGTGGCCACGGCGGCCGGCGCAGCCGCCGCTCGATGGCTCGTTTATTGCTGCAGCCCCACGGGCTAGCTCGCTTGGGTCACTGACATGCATCTCCACATCCTCGGCATCTGCGGCACGTTCATGGGCGGCCTGGCGGCGCTGGCCCGGGAGGCCGGCCACCGCGTCACCGGCTGCGACGCCAACGTCTACCCGCCGATGAGCACCCAGCTCGAAGCGCTGGGCATCGAGTTGATCGAGGGCTTCGGCGCCGACCAGCTGGCGCTGCGGCCTGACGTCTTCGTCGTCGGCAACGTGGTCACGCGGGGCGAGCGATTCCCGCTGATGGAAGCCATCCTCGACGCCGGCCTGCCCTATGTGTCGGGCCCGCAGTGGTTGGCCGAACACGTGCTCCAAGGCCGGCATGTGCTGGCCGTGGCTGGCACGCATGGCAAGACGACGACGACGTCCATGCTCGCCTGGATCCTGGAGCACGCCGGCCTGCGGCCGGGCTTTCTCGTCGGCGGCGTGCCGCAGAACTTCGGCGTGTCGGCGCGGCTGGGCGCAGCACCCGCAGACGCCGGCGCGCGCCCGTCGAGCCCCTTCGTCATCGAGGCCGACGAGTACGACACCGCCTTCTTCGACAAGCGCAGCAAGTTCGTCCATTACCGGCCGCGCACGGCCATCCTGAACAACCTCGAGCACGACCACGCCGACATCTTCCCGGACCTGGCCGCCATCGAGACGCAGTTCCATCACCTCGTGCGCACCGTGCCCGCAAGCGGCCGCCTGGTCGTCAATGCCCGCGAGGAGGCGCTGCAGCGCGTCATTGCGCGCGGCTGCTGGAGCGAGGTGCAGCGCTTCGGCGCCAAGAAGGAAGAAGCCGGCATGCTCCGCGCGCGCGGCGAGCCGCAGGCCTTCGACGTGCTGCGCGGCAGCCTCAAGGTGGCCCGCGTGGAGTGGAGCCTGATCGGCGAGCACAACCAGCTCAATGCGCTGGCAGCCATTGCGGCCGCCGAACATGTGGGCGTGTCGCCGGAGCAATCGGCGGCGGCATTGGCCGAGTTCCAGAACGTGCGCCGCCGCATGGAGCTGCGCGGCGAGGTGAACGGCATCAAGGTCTACGACGACTTCGCCCACCACCCCACGGCCATCCGCACGACGATCAACGGGCTGCGCCGCCGCATCGCGCCGGCAGACCGCATCCTGGCCATCTTCGAGCCGCGCTCCAACACGATGAAGCTCGGCACCATGAAGGCCCAGCTGCCCTGGGCACTGGAGGAGGCGGACCTGGCCTTCTGCAACCAGCAAGGGCTGACGTGGGATGCCAAGGAGGCGCTGGCGCCGATGGGCGCTCAGGCTGTCGTCGGCGCAGATGTCGATGCGCTGGTGGCGGCCGTCGTCAAGGTGGCCAGGCCAGGCGATCACCTGCTGTGCATGAGCAACGGCGGTTTTGGCGGCATTCACGACAAGCTATCGCAAAGCTTGGCCGCCCGGGCCTGAAGGCCCGAAGGGCGGCATTCACGACAAGCTATCGCAAAGCTTGGCCGCCCGGGCCTGAAGGCCCGAAGGGCGGCATTCACGACAAGCTATTCT